>NZ_MJAT01000001.1:0-300000 GCF_001742305.1 Desulfuribacillus stibiiarsenatis
CTTAGATGTATTTAGAAGACCATCAGGGCCTAGTGATAGATATGTTTGCCGCCATTGGTTGATGGATGCAAAGGTAACATCTAGCATAGAAGCTAAACGTCTAAGGGAACCTTCTCCACGGAGATATTTTTCTACAGCAGCTATTTTTTCTGTTCCTGATATTTTTGATTTGTGAGACACAAAAATACTCCTCCTTGTAAATAAACAGTTTTATTATTTAAACTGTCTACCACAAGGGGAGCATATCACTCCGTTAGTCTCTTTTTCTTGTCCAAAATAAGCATTTTGTCGGACACGTTCCATGCTGCTTCATGGTATAATTAACAGTATTTAGAAGTGGGAGTGTAAATCATGGGATTATTAAAAATACATAAAGTTGGATTGATTTTACTTTTGGCTTTGCTATTCAATGGATTCACTGGAGCAGAGGTTCAGGCTTCAGCTACAGTATCTGAATTAACGGTCGAACAGCGACTAGACATTCACTTTAAAGACATGCAGCAAGCACCTTGGGCGGAGTCCGAGATACGAAAGCTTACGATTCGTGGAGTACTAGGCGGTTTCCCGGACGGTACGTATCGTCCAAACGCACCAATTAAGAAAGTGGAAGCCATCGTTATGGCCGTACGCGCCCTAGGTCTGGAAGAGGATGCAAAAGATTTTGCATCGAGATCAGACTCCTTATTCTATCCGTTAGAGGGACAAGGCCTAGAGTGGGCCCGTGGGTATTTGCGCGCTGCTTGGAGTAACGGTTTAATTACGGGATACATGCAAGAGTTGAGTTGGTACGACCCTGCCGATCGGGCGTGGATGGCGAAGTTGATGGTGCGAACTATCCGCAAAGAACAGCAAGCAATAGAGAATCGTTTTCCACTGTACTTCCAAGATCGACAGAAAATACTTCCGAACCAAACAGGCTACATCAATGTTGTGCAAATGGAGGGATTGATGGCGGGGTATCCAGATAACACATTTCGTCCCGATGCCACGATGACCCGTGCAGAACTGGCGGTCTTATTTGACAATTATTTCGAAAAATATATGAATGACTATACGTTGAAAAAAATCCAGTACGCGACAATTGAAGACTTCCAACATAGTTCGGGAGATATCATCATCCGCACAATGGATAAGGGACTACGAAAAGTAAAGGTTAATCTGAAAGCGCCGATTTTTTATGAATCACAAAATATACAGAATTCTCGCCCGCAAAAAAGAAGTTATTCACAGCTACAAAAGGGACAGCAAATATCAGGGCTTTTATATGGCGAGCAACTGGTATTCGTTACAATTCAGCAGGAAGGTTTATTAGATTCTTTTACGGCACCTACGCCAGATTATTCGTTTACTTTTGAGCGCGAGCAACATATTGTAGGTTTTCTTACGGATATTGATAGCAATGGACTAAAATTGACATTTGAAATGTTGAGCGGACAGAAAATGACGATTCCTTATGCAAGTAATCTGGCAGTAACGAATCTGAATGGTAGTAGCGGCCGAAATTCAATGCTTGTCGGAGCTCTATATGAACTAAAAGTAGATTCTAACAAAATCACGAAACTTACCGAGCAAGAAAGTCGTCGTAATAGCTATACAGGGGATTTAGTCTCAATTAATCCGTTTACGTCGGAAACGATGATTCGCCATAGTTTTCAAGAATCGAAAAACTTTATAATTCCTGAAGGCTTAAAGCCAACCTTTGAGATGAATGATTACATTCGGGTGACGGCGTATGGGAAATACATATTTGAATATGAAATTCTGCGGCCTGGATCTGATGAAGGTTATTTCGTGAAGTATGATAGCGACCGCAAAGAGATTTATCTTACTAACCG
Organism: Desulfuribacillus stibiiarsenatis; assembly: GCF_001742305.1. NCBI lineage: Bacteria > Bacillati > Bacillota > Desulfuribacillia > Desulfuribacillales > Desulfuribacillaceae > Desulfuribacillus > Desulfuribacillus stibiiarsenatis. The sequence continues at coordinate 1,836 of NZ_MJAT01000001.1, forward strand.
CCAAGGAAAAGAAGTGATTTACTCAGTAATCGATAACCCGCGCATTCAGGTTTCGCGAATTTCTCGTCCATTAATGAGTGATATTTATCAAGATGATTATGTGCGGTTGAGCTTTGACCGTTATGATCAGAACAATAATCGATTATTCGACGAAATTATTAACATTCAGGTGGTTGATCAATTAGCGGGCACGATTATATCAGCTGGATCTTCTGAAATTAGGTTCCGCGATCAATACGGGTTGACCCGTGAGATGAGGGTTGCGACTGCGGTGACATTGAATATAGTGAACGTTCGAAATGCCACTGTCTATGATTTGCGGCCCAATGATCAGGCTTCGTTTCGTATTCAGCAGGGGAGAATTCAACAGGTTAATGTGTACTCACGTACGGTTGATGAAGGAATCGTATTCGACATTCAAGATTTACCGAATGGAACGAAACAACTGGTTCTAGGAGAAAGTGCTTTATCCCAAAAGAAGTATGGGATAACCGCTCAAACGCGGGTAAGCTGGCATGATTTCCGAGACTTATCCTTACGAGAAGTAGGTACGGGGCAATATGTGCGTGTCTGGTACGATGGACCGAACGCCCTTGAAATTGAGATAATAGATTCGGGAATGGTGATTGGCCAGCTAGTAGCTCATAGCTATAATTCTATATGGTTGAAAGCGAGTGGCATCTCGAGAACTAGATTTATTATAGAACAGCAATTGACAAGCGGCCTAAATGCTCTTAAATATCAAACCGTTCAAATCGTATTCCGCAATGGAGTTGTGTACCGAATCGACCCTGTTCCGGTTGACAACCAAGAATATGTGGTCGTGGATTACAGCAGTAAGAAAGGCACAATATGGGTACGGGATTCAGAAGGTAAGCACAGGATCTATTGGTTGTCCGATGACAAAGTCTTGTTTGAAGGGGATGAGCGCTCTATAGAGTATGTTGGTCAGCAAGTAACACGCAAATCTAAAGTCAAGCTGCAAATTGTTAATGAAATCGTTGTTGCTATAAGGCCAGTGTAAGGTGGAGATATGCTCTCGAAGATAGTTGTAGGTAGTGATTAATAAGTTGGTATGTACCTAAGTTAGGAGGGTTTAATTGGAAACTCTAAGAAACGTAAGTTTAGCGGGGAGAAGTTATTCGAAACTTGGAATGGCCCTTGTTGTACTTGTAACTATATTAATTTCAAGTGTGTGGCTGGGCACGTACCACCATGTGAATGCACAGGCAATTGAAGTATACCTAGATGGTGATAGGATACAGTTAGACGTATCTCCAGTCACGATTCAAGGCAGGGCATTGGTGCCTATGCGTGCAATCTTCGAGGCGTTGGGCGCTGAGGTCGAATGGGACCATTCTACGCAAACAGCAAAAGCTAGTAAGAATACGACACAGATTATTCTTGTGCGCGACCAAAACCAAGCGTGGGCAAATAGTAAACAAGTGATACTAGATGTTCCGGCACGTACCATCAATGGCAGGTTAATGGTTCCGCTTCGTTTCATATCGGAATCCCTTGGAATGGGCGTGGCATGGAATGATAAGCTACAGAGAATTGACTTAACAAGTGAGGTCGCTATGCAAAGCTGGGTTTCCTTTGGTGATACCCATTCTGCAGGAATTATCTTTGATACTCGTAAGCAATTTACGGATAATACGCCAATCATCCATTACAATGTAACGATTTCGCTTTCTGATCAAGAGGTTGAACGACTGAAAACAGTTTCTAAGGAAAGCCGTTGGATTCCGTTGCGTACAGTGGTTACCACACCTAATGGGAAAATATTATTGGATCGTATCGATCATACCTTTGACTTATCGAATCACGATTTGGATTTATACAGTGTAAAAGAAACAAGACCTTTAGAAGTTCGTACCCATGCGCAAATTCCTGCACCTACTGCAATCACCAGTCAAAACATTTCAAAATGGGAATTGGGAATCTACCGAATTGAATTTTGGGGAGGGCAAAATAAAGTAGGAACGGATACGTTCGAAATCATACCTACGATTAACCAAATTGGATTATCGTCTGCCAATATGTACAATGGCGGATTAGTTGCGAGACAAGGAGATATTCTCTATTATGTTGGCGAAGATGGGGCTTTATACAAGGGTGAAATCCAAGATTCTAGTAAGAATGAAAAGCTGACGGAAGAACGAGCAAGTTTTCTCAATGTGCAAGGGCAATGGGTTTATTTTATTAATGTATCGAGGGAGCAAGTAATTAGCCGGATTCGATTCGATGGAAAGCGAGAGTCGCCAGACAATCCATGGATGACTAGGCAAGGGGAGCCGGAAACCCTTTCCCATGATCAAGCAGGGCAGCTACTGTTAATCGGCGATTGGATGTACTTCACGAATCTCACGGATCAATCGTTTTTGTACCGCATGAAGACTGATGGCTCGAAAAAAGAGTTACTTCTAGCGGAGTCCATGGATCAATTCTATATCCGAGGGAATGAATTATTCTATACGAGAAAAGCGAAAAAGCCGAAAGACGAGTTTAAAGACCGTAATCCAAATATGTTGCGAGATTACCAATTTCAACCAGATTGGGGTTATGTCTATCGTGCTACTTTATCGGAAGTGGCTGGTACTGTAAGGCTTACGAATATTATAGCTCTTACTGATTTTGAAACGATGGGCTTCATTATTGACGGGGATTCTCTGTATGTGTTGAAGAATGCAGGCAATTATTGGGATAGCCGCATATCTGGCCGAATTCCAGGGAAATTATATCGGATAGCGTTGTCTAGCAGTAATAGCGCTACTAGTGTCAGTGATAACACTGGCAGTAATCGTAGTAGCGGTAGCATGGTAGCCCAGATGGTCGCAGACGATGTTGTGAATTTCCATGTGGATAATGGTGTCTTGTACGTGCAGAAAAACTTAAATCGTGGCCGGGTTATCTATCTCTTGAATCCAGAGGGTACATTGATTCGAGAGTTTAATACGCAGGTGATTCGACGTGTCAACGATGTGCCAGATAACGTTCAATTATATAATCGCGGAACATTTCCGGTGACGTATATGAATGTACTGCATAACTGGTTATTCTATTATGCTGGAAAAGAAACCGAGAAAATTACTGATAACATGCCATTGCGTACCGATGAGCGTTTAACGGTCAGATACTAATTGTATATAATAACAAAAAATCATACTAATAAGAAAAGGGTGCCTCTCCGGCACCTTTTCCCTGTTTTATAAGATAAGATAGTGTAAATTTGTACGATGCCTATACACAAACAAACCGCCTGCAGCTATAATCAGCACGCCAGCGCCAATATACAGATATGGCGTTTTACTTGATTGTTGTTCAACTACGTGCACTGTAAATTCTTTCTCGACTCTATGGAATTGGTCGATTGCATCATAGAATTCGAATATGATTTTCCCTTGTATCAGACCAGCCTGTGTAGGAGTTATAGTGGCAACGTAAGAATTGCTCATTCCAGCAACTAAATTATCAGTATAGTAACTGCGGTCCTGGGTGTTAAAATCTCCTTCCAGACGGATCATCAGGTTACGTATATTCGCTCTTCCAACATTATAGTATTCCGTAGAAATAGAAAATGGATGGCCAAGTACAGCCTCCGATGGTACTGCGATTTGACCTACCATAAGACGGATCTCTTGCATCACTGGAATTCCGATTATTTCTTTGGTAGAATACTGATTCCCTTTACTATCCTCATATTGAATATCTAAGTGTAGGTTATGAGTCTTAGAAGGTGTATCGACTGAAGGGCGTAAGTGCAATTTATGCTCTGCACGCTTCTGAGGGTTAATCGACTTTATATAATAGGTACCAATAGAGTTCACAGGGGAGAAAACGTCTCCATCGGAACTTACTTGAATCGTAAGATTGCGAATTTGCTCTTTCTCATGTGTATTGAATAATGAAAAGGACAGTGTGAAGTCTTTCCCTGCTTGCACATAATCAGCATCAAGGGAGTAATTATCTAAAAACAGCTTTGAAGTTGAACCATTACTTGAATTATTGGCGTTGCTATTACTATTGACAATTACTATACCAGCCGTTGGAGAAGAGCTTTTGGGAGTGTGGTTACTACTACCAGAGCTTCCATCTTGCTTTCCTGGGGTTACTGGCTGTGTATTGCTTTGACTAGCGTCTTTTTTATTGATTACAGGTATATAGATTTTGTGTGGGTTACTGTAAACGCCGTTGAATTGGTCCTTATAGGTGATGAGTACATCCAATGTGTAGACACCTGTTGCAAGCTTTGAACCAACAGTTACATCAAACACTGCACTATCGGTAAAGTGCCCAACCGGAAGCTGGGCTACCGTACTGGTATCTCGATTCACTCCTGTTAGATAAAAGGTGGTAGGGCTAAAACCACTGAGTCGTACTTCAATATCCTTCGCAAGGGCTTTCGAGTTATTGTGTAAATCGATAATGACCTTTCCTGTTTCTCCGGCAAATAAAGCATCATTCGGAATTACAGTTTTATGAAGATTCACCCTTGGTTGTTCGAAGTCATTCTCAATTTTAATGTAAATTGTCTCGGAAGACTGGTATGCTACTCCAGTCGGTGATTGGTACTCAAAGCGCACAGTTAATGGATAAGTCTTCGCTTTAGCAGACGCTGGAACTTTGTAATTCAATACGATATCATCGCTGGAGCCAGCGTGTATCATGGAAACACGAATACGTGGGACAAGATTTTCTATTTCAAAAGGATATACATCAGGATTGGTATTCACATCAATCCCCACATGGATATTCATGGCATCTTGACCGCCGACGTTTCGTATGGGTATTACTAAACGAGCTTCTGCGCCAGCTTTGAAGACAGGCATTTTATAATTACTACTGATTTGAAGATTGGGAGGTACCCCACCGTTGGCTAAGGCGGTGTATGGAAGCAATATAGCAATACAAAGGCTTATAATTAATGTAAGGGATACCTTGCGTTTCACGTTAGACCTCCTAGAAATATGTTTTAGCATAGAAGTAATGGAGCACTAGGATGCTACATATTATATCATAATTTATAGCAAATTAGATATACGCTAGGTATTTACATTAATTTGGCAAGCTTTATTTCTAGGTGAATACAAGAAGGCAGATTCATTATGAATCTGCCTTCTTGCTCGTACTTGCTCGTTTCTTGTTCGCTACTTATCGGTACGAATCGCATCTAAAGCACTGATATTCATGGCGCGACGGGCAGGTGAATATCCAGCAATTAAACCAATAAATGTTGCAAAGACAATCGCAACTAGAGATAGCTCAATCGGGATGACTGATAATCCTGTGGTGGAGCCGCCTGGCCCCATAGGCCCCATCATACTACTTCCGACTGTATTTAAGATCATCGATACGCCGTAGCTAAAGGCTACCCCTAAGAGTCCACCGAAGAAACCAATAAAGCCTGCTTCAATCAGGAACATCTTCTTAATATCGTCTAAGTCAGCACCAATTACTTTCATGACTCCGATTTCTCTAGTGCGTTCGTAGATACTCATAATCATCGTATTGGTGATCCCAATGGCTGCTACGAATAAGCTGACGCCACCAATACCGCCAAGAATCGCCTGCATCTTGCGCGAAGTCTCCTTCATCGATTTCAAGATATCTGTAAGACTGTGGGATTGAAAGCCCATCGATTTAATAATTTCTTGCACACCTTCCACTAATGTAAAATCCTCTACTTTTACAGAGATGCGCTCATACTTATTATCGTTTTGCGGATTCATATTTCGATCCTGTTGTTTTTGGTTGCGACGATCTTCCGCTTGTATCTTCTCTAAGGTATCAATATGCATGTATACATTGTGGTCCTTTTCACTAAAGCTTTCTGCTAGCATCCCGACGGCTTTCACATCGTAGGTTTTGCCAGGCTGAATGTTTTCATTTCCGTCATTGTTAAAATTGGAGCGAGGTTCCCCATAGTTCATGTCCGATGTAATCAATAGTTTGCTGGTCATGAGATCTATAGAGAGTGGTTGCCCACCGCCCATCCAACCGTAGTGCTGATTTCGCAAACGTGGATTATAGAAGTTGTAAGGGATGTTTTTGCCAAAGACAATCGCATCCTTATCTGTCGCCATTAAGAGTCGTCCATCACTCACTTTGAAGTCGAAGGCTTCCATTACATCCGGGTCAATCCCGATAATTGACACATGACCTATCATACGCCCAGCCCCCATTTTCATGTAAGCTGTTTTAATCGGCATGACTCCTTTTACTCCATCGATTTTTCTTAGGCTGGCGACAGCTTGATCATCAAGCTTAGGGGATTGGCTTTGCTTTTGCCCTGGTTCGACATATCCGTAGTTATGAATTTCTATTACTGTTAAATCGCCCATGTACGATAATTGCTCCTTAAAGCTCTGGTCCATGGCGAATCCTAGCGAAAGCATGATGACAATCGATGCGGTGCCGATGACAACCCCGAGAATCGTTAGGAGAGAGCGGGCTTTTCGACGAATGAGATTGCCCACAGCCATTCTCAATAAATCTCGACTATGCATGTAAGTCCACTTCCACTTCCGCTAATTCCAAACGGTTCTTTCTGCGTTTATACCAGATAAAGCCAACGGTAGCAAGGATAATGATTGCTGTTGCGATATATACATATGTCATTTTATTTGTTTGTTGTGGCATCCCTTGATTCGGATCAAAAGGAATCTCCCCGCCCATATAAGGGTCTTGGAACTCGGTTATGTTGACTGTGAACTCATTTTCAATCACGTGGAACTGGTCAATCGCATCGTAGAACTCAAAAATTACTTTCCCTGTTAATGGTCCGGGTTTCGTAGGTGTGAGTGTGGCGTCATAGTAATTATTCTTGCCAGCATCCATATTTCCGACATAGTAGCTGCGGTCCCGCGTATCGAAGTCGCCTTCTAATCGAATAATCAAGTTGCGAATATTGGCACGCCCTGCATTATAATACTCCGTGGAAATAGGAATCGGATTGCCAATCATCGCTTCTGGTGGAAGTTCAATTTGTCCCGCCATTAAACGCACTTCTTGCATGACAGGGATCCCGATAACTTCTTTTGTCGAGTGTTGTTTCCCTTCTGCGTCTTCATATTGAATATCTAAATGCAGATTATGTGTTTTGAAGGCAGCATCAATTGCTGGTTTGAGGGTTAGTGTGCGCTCCGCTCTCGATTGTGCGTCGATGGCTTGGATATAAAATGTATTACTTGAGTTGACAGGTGAGAATACATCGCCATCAGCACTTACGTTTACGGTAATGTTACGGATACTTCCGCTGTTATGTGTGTTCAATAAAGAAATAGATAATGCAAAATCTTTTCCTGCTTGCGTATATTCTGTATCAAGAGCATAGTTCTCAAGGATTAGCTTGGGTGTCATTTTATTTTTTGGCTTGTCATCTTCATTATTTTCGATAAGGACTCCAGCAAATTGCGAGAAAGACTGGGTCGTTTTTGAGCTTCCAGTACCTGTTTCATATTCAACAGTGAATTGAATTGGATAATTCTTGGTTTCGACGCCGTCCTTCGCAAACATCGCGAAATTGATATTGCGCGTTTCGTTTGTTTTTAAAGTAGTAAAGGACTGAACAGGCATCGATTTCGGCAGGATCTCGCTGCCACCATTGACAGTAACTTTGACATTGCGAGCTTCCTCGGCACTTGTATTACGCAAACGAAAAGAAACATTGAAGTCCTGATTGACAGGTAAAGCGTTTTTCGGGAATGTAATACCCTCTAGAACAACTTGAGCGTTGGTTTGATTGGAATCTTTCTTGTTGATTACAGGAATAAAGATTATGTGCTGATTACTATAGCTTACGTCAAATGGGTCCTTATAGGATATCGTCACGTCTAGGGTGTATACACCTGTTTCAAGCTTAGAATCAACGGTCACATCGAATTCAGCGCTGTCGTTATATAGTCCGATGGGCAGTTGGCTTATTTTCTTCGTATCGCGATTTACACCTGTTAGATAAAAGGTGCTAGGCGAAAAGCCGCTTAGACGAACTTCAATATCCTTCGCTAGGGATTTCGAGTTGTTATGTAAGTCGATGATAACCTTTCCGGTGTCACCTGCAGTTAACGCATCGTTAGAGATTATGGTTTTGTGTAGATTTACTTTTGGTTCCTCATTGTCATTTTCAATTTTCACGAAAATTGTTTCGGATGTTTGATACAGTGTTCCAGTCAGAGACTGATATTCTAAACGCAATGCTAGAGGATAGACTTTAGCCTTTGATGAAGAAGGAACCTTATAATATAGAACAATTTCGTCACTAAGGCTTGCGTGTATCATTGAAACACGGACCCGTGGCGCAAGATACTCGATTTCAAAAGGGTATACATCTGGATTCGTATTGACATCAACCCAGGCATGGATGTTAATAGCATCTTGACCACCTGCGTTACGGAGGGGGATTGCCAGACGCGCTTCTGTTCCTGCTTTAAACACAGGCATTTTATAGTTGTTGCTTACCTGGAGGTTAGGTGGCTCCCAATTTGCAAACGTAGTAAATGGCAAAAGTATAGAAATGGAAAGAGTAAAGATCAGTGCTATAGATAATGTGCGTTTCATGTAGATCCTCCTTATATAATAGCTTTGTTCTAATGTCGTTCGTTATAGTGTATTACATGAAAACTCAATGAAATGTGTCAGCTAAACAATCTCTCGCTGCTGATATTCTTCACTCACGATATTGCCGTCAGCAATGCGAATAATTCGATTTGCATAGGTCGCAATATGCTGGTCATGGGTGACAATCATTAGGGTTTGCCCATTTTCGTTAGCGATTCGCAGCATCAATTGTATGACGTCCTCAGTAGTCTTGGAATCAAGATTTCCCGTCGGTTCGTCAGCAAAGATAATTGGAGGTTTGCTTACAAAGGCCCGTGCAATACCGACGCGCTGCTGCTGGCCACCACTCATTTGTGAGGGTTTATGGAGAATATACTTTTCCAGTCCTACTGCCTTGAGCATTTCTGCAGCCTTCTCCTCGCGGATCTTCTTCGGCACGTCACGGAATGTCAGGGGCAGGCTAACGTTTTCTAGCGCAGTAAGGGTAGGAAGTAAGTTATACGACTGAAAAATAAAGCCTACATAATTTTGCCGGAATCTCGCAAGCTGCCGTTCGTTTAAGGAATCAATACGAATTCCGTTCACTTCTATTAGACCCTTTGTCGGCTTTTCAAGTCCTGCCATTAAGTTCAGTAGTGTCGATTTACCGGATCCGGATGTACCTAATAAACAACAGATTTCTCCAGTCTTTACACTTACGGAAATATCGTCAATGGCAACAACCCGTTCTTTACCTATGCGATATACTTTGCGGACATTTTGCAGGTGCACGGAGTGTGTGATTTGTTTCATTGGATTCACCTCTAATCTAGTTAAATATTCCATCTGAAAACAGATACATATATGACGAGAATACTTGGATAAAGTTTCAAGAAAAATGGAAATTTCGTATGAGTAAGCAAATTTTTGGTAAAGTTGATATACTATAAAGAAACATTGAGATAAGTAACGTTCAATAATTAAACATAATTCAGAAAAATAACAATAAATATTGAGAATGGAAAAAAACATTGAAAATGAAAAAACATTAAAATGAAAAATTTCGTTAAAGGAGTAACACGTGATGGATGACGCTAATTCTTTTGAAAAAGTTATTATTGTAGAAGGTAAGAACGACAAGGAAAAAATCCTCCAAGTATTAAAGGAGCCTGTGCAAATTATTTGCACCTATGGCACGCTTGGCGAAGAGAAGATGGACGAACTGGTTCTGCGCTTTGAACACGATGATGTATATGTCCTAGTGGACGCCGATGAATCTGGGAACAAAATCCGTCAATATATAAAAAGAACACTACCAAATGCTAAGCACATATATACAAGGAAAATGTATGGACAGGTTTCAAGCACACCCCTTGAATATCTTACTAAGATTCTTGATAATGCGCATTTTGAAGTCAATGAGTTTCAAGAGTTTCAAGAGTTTCAAGAATGATAGCATAAACATATAGCATTTATTATATATAGCATTTTTAATAACGTAATGGGTGCTTGTAGATAGATTTCAATATTTGTAAAGTAGTGTGATGTGATTGAAAAATTGTAGGAGGAATTAAACTGCGGGAGTCGAAATAGGAATTAAGATAACGCCATTGAGTTAAGTGAGCTATGTTCAGATGGGAACGTTTCGCGAACGATTAATATGTAGAGAAGCAGAAAAAACCAGGAGGAGAAAAAAGATGCAAGAATACAATCACTGGCTACAGCAAGAGGACTTAGATGTAGAGTTAAAACAGGAACTATTAAGCATTGAAGGCAATGAATCGGAAATTATGGAACGTTTTCATGGCAATATTCAATTTGGCACGGGTGGTCTTCGGGGTGTTCTTGGCGCAGGTATTAGTCGGATGAATATATATACAGTTCGCAGAGCAACGCAAGGTCTAGCCCAGGCTATTAATAATGAATTACAGAACAACCCTTCAGTGGTAATCGCGTACGACTGCCGACATAAGTCGAGATTGTTTGCAGAAGAAGCTGCAAAAGTTCTTGCTGCCAATGGAATTAAGGCCTATGTCTTTGATGAATTACAACCAACACCAATTTTATCGTTTGCTGTTCGACATTTACAAGCTACCGCAGGGATTGTTGTGACTGCAAGCCATAATCCTCCAGAATATAATGGTTTCAAGGCGTATTGGTCGGACGGGGCGCAGGTAGCGTCTGAACGAGCAGACATGATTATGGCAGAGATCAATCAAGTAGAGGATATATTCGATATACCTTTGATGACAATAGAAGCAGCGGAAGAAGCTGGACGGTTACGTTGGCTTACAATTGATGGCGAGGTTATGGAGGCATATTATAGTAAGGTAAAAGGTATTGTTCTGCAACCAGACCTCATCACTGAGCATGGCGAAGATTTGCGAATCATCTTCACACCTCTACACGGAACGACGAACAAGCCAATTCGCAAGGTTCTTCGTGATATCGGCTTTCCGAATGTGACGGTTGTAAAGGAACAAGAGCTGCCAGACCCTAACTTCTCAACGGTTGCTTTTCCAAATCCAGAAGAGGCAGCAGCCTTTGCATTGGCGCTAGAGTACGCCAAGCAAGATGACGCTGACATCATCATTGGAACGGACCCTGATGGCGACCGAGTAGGAATTCTGGCGAAGAATCTTGAAGGTGAATTTGTCGTTCTAACAGGCAACCAAACGGGTGCTATTCTGTTGGACTATATCCTTAGTCAGCGAAAGGCACAGGGGAACTTGCCAACAAACGGTGTTTTAATTAAAACTATTGTAACTTCTGAATTAGGGCGCGTGATTGCGAGTCATTACGGAATTGAAACGGATGATACACTTACTGGCTTTAAATTCATTGGCGAGCGGATTGAAGAGTATACCAAGACTGGCGAGAAAGAGTTCTTATTCGGCTATGAAGAAAGTTATGGGTACTTAATTCAAGATTTCGCCCGGGATAAGGATGGGATGCAAGCAGCGGTAATGGCTGCGGAGGTTGCTGCGTATTATAAATCAATTGGCAAGACTTTGTATCAGGCAATGGAAGAGATTTATCAGAAGTATGGATATTTCAAAGAAGGACTTGAAACGATATCGCTCAAAGGTTTAGAAGGGCAGCAGCAAATCGTAAATATGATGACTAAGCTAAGGGAGCAACCTCTAAGAATCGTGGCAGACCTTGCTGTCGCAGAAGTAGATGATTATGAGCTTTCTGAGAAGCAGGTATTTATGGGTCTTCCGGAAAAGAAATTCACGGACGAAGACCTTCTAGATCAAAATAAGGCACTCGGAGTCACGAAGTATCGTCTACATTTGCCTAAGTCCAATGTGATCCGCTACACATTAGAAGACGGTTCTTGGTTCTGCGTTCGCCCGTCAGGGACAGAACCAAAAATTAAATTCTATTTTGCAGTAAATGCAGAAACTAGCGAACAAGCAGACGGAAAGTTACTAGAATTAAAAGAAGATGTCATGGGATTTTTCCGATAGAATATCTATGATTTCATGTGATTCGTGTAATTCATCTGTAGTTCAATAGAAAATATCATATCAGAAAAGACAAATCAAATTTAAAGCGGATCTGTAAAATCACACAGTTCCGCTTTTTTGTTTACATTATCAGAATTCTTTTGTTTATAATTATTTAATATTTTGTTAAGCAAATTGTCTTTGACTTCCGACTGGCCGGTCAGTAAAATTAAGAAGTATTCCAGAAGATAACAATACATACAATCAAAAGGAAATGTTTAATGGAGGGGAAGATAATCTATGAATAAAGTAATACGTACGGTTGTGTTAGGATTTGCTATATTAGCGCTAGTAGCTACAGTTGGCTGTAATCCTAAGACGGAAGAGGTTACTGCCGAGCCTGAGGAGCGTATCGTTCCTATAACGGTAGCGGAAGTGAAAACAGGCATATTAAACGATTCCTTAGGTTATTTAGGAGAATTAGAGACTTATAGAGAAGTGAAAATCATGCCGAAAACACCTGGGAAAGTTACGCAGGTGTTCGTAAAGGTTGGCGACGAGGTCAAGCAAGGGCAACGGTTACTGACCCTTGACACGACGGATACATTAAACCAGATGAAGCAACAAGAATCACAGATTACTTCTATAGAAGCGCAAATTCGACAGGCACAAGCGAACATGAAAACACAGCAAAGTAACGCCAATGTTCGTGTTACTAGCGCGAAAGTTGCCTATGAAGACGCGAAGAAAAACCTCGAAAGAACAGAAGCTCTTTACGAGGGCGGAGCAGTACCATTACAGCAATTAGACACTGCAAAGCTACAATATACCAATGCGAAGAATAATGTAGAGTCTGCAGAAAAAGATGCTAAACTAGCAGAAGGTCAAGAAGCTATTGATGTTGTAAAAGCATCTCTTGAGCAAGCAAAGGTAAACTACGAAATTACAAAATCACAATTAGATAACATGACGGTCACAGCCTCAATTGCTGGTACGGTATCTGATGTTGCAGTTGATCTCGGGGAAATCGCTTCTCAGCAAATGGCTGCTGTTACGATTATTAATGTAAATCCAATTCTAGTAAAAATTCCCGTCCCAGAAAGTTCGATTAGCCAGGTAAAGGTGGGCGATAAGTTGCCTGTTTTCATTTCGGCAGTTGGCGAAACCCTTGAAGGGACTGTTTCGCAAATCGCATTAGCAGCGGATCGTCAGTCTAAGGCGTTTCCTGTAGAATTACGATTAGACAATAAGGACCGTAAGTTACGTGCAGGGATGATGGCCCGCGTCGAATTTAGCACACGCAAAACAACACCAGTTCCAGTTGTGCCGAATGATTCTGTGATGAACGACGGGAAACAAGCAAAGGTATTCGTAGTCAATGGGGAGCGTGTCATTCTTCGTGAAGTTACTCTTGGAAGGTCTTCAGCGAAAATGACAGAAATTCTTGAAGGATTAGAAGAAAAGGAACAAGTAGTAGTAGGTGGAAAGAGTCTATTAAACGACAATGCAAAAGTGAAAGTAACGGAAGTGGTGGAAATCAATGAAAATTAGTCATTTTTCTGTCAACCGTCCCGTTGCTATTACGATGCTGGTCATTACCATATTAATCCTCGGGATGGTTTCGTTTACTAAATTAAACGTGGATTTATATCCAGAACTGGTATTTCCAATTGCGATTGTAGCGACGAGTTATGACGGGGCTGCCCCGCAGGAAGTGGAAACGCTAATTTCTAGGCCACTAGAGGGTGTTCTAGGAACAGTTGAAAACGTCAAACAGATTCAATCCGTCTCGCGAGCCGGGGCGTCCCAGGTAATCATCGAGTTTAACTGGGGCACCAATATGGATTTTGCCACGCTGACAATGCGTGAGAAAATCGATATGATTAAAAATGCTTTGCCAGACGGTGCAGGCGATCCATTAGTTATTAAAATCGACCCGGCAGCGATGTCGATTCTAACCCTCGGAATCAGTGGTGGAGCAGATATCGTAGAATTGAAGAATCTTACAGACGACACCATTATTCCAAGGCTTGAGCGTGTGGCAGGGGTAGCTTCTGTCGGTGCGACTGGTGGGAAGAAGCAAGAAATCCACGTCGTTGTAGACTCGAATCTATTAAATGGATATGGATTAACTTTATCCCAAGTAACACAAACGCTGATGGCAGAAAACAGTGCGATGCCTGGCGGAGATTTAGAAAAAGGTCTAAAGGAAATGTATATCCGCTTAGACAATGAATATAAGTCGATTGATGAAATAGCAGAGGTGAATTTTCAGCTTCCATCCGGTGGGACAGTGAAACTGAAAGACTTCGCAACGATTCAAGACAGCTTCCGTGAGACGAAACAAATCACGCGATTGAACGGCGTTCCAAGTATTGAGATTAATGTCTATAAGCAGACCGATGGTAACACGGTGAAGGTTGCCAATCAGGTTTCCAAAGCACTAGAAGAGCTGAAGAAAAGCGGGGCATTGCCAGATAATGTAGCGATTACCCCAATCTTTGACCAGTCTGTGTTTATCAAGCAATCGATTGAATCTGTTGTAAAAAATATGATTTTCGGTGGTGTCTTTGCATTAATTATTCTGTATCTATTTATGCGTAGTTTACGAAGTACGCTAGTCATAGGACTTGCGATGCCATTTGCGGTGATTGCAACGTTTACAATGTTATATTTTTCAGGCCAAACCTTAAATATGATGACTTTAGGTGGTCTCGCCCTTGGGATTGGTATGATGGTAGATAGTTCCATCGTTGTACTCGAAAATATCTTCCGTCATCGTCAAATGGGTAAAAACCTTATTCAAGCGGCGAAAGATGGTGCCAGTGAAGTTGGCTTGGCGGTATTAGCAGGTTCATTTACCACAATTGGAGTATTCCTGCCAATCGTTTTCGTAGATGGGATGGCTGCACAGTTCTTCCGTCCATTAGGATTAACGGTTTCGATTTCAATTTTTGCAGCTTTAATTGTGTCATTGACGTTGGTGCCGATGCTTGCATCCCGCTTATTACGCGTGGATTTACATGATGAAAAGCCGAAGTCGCGCAATCCTTTTAAGAACCAACCAATCACCCGAGGCTTCGGACGAATGATTGATGGGCTGACGGTCAAATATAGCGGCTTGTTACGTTGGTCTGTTGGCCATCGCAAGACAGTACTTTTTATCACGACTTTATTATTTATCGGCGCGGCTATGCTGGTGCCGTTCGTCGGTGCCGAATTTATGCCTGCGATGGACACCGGGGAGTTATCTGCTAGCGTTACGTTACCAAAAGGCACGCTGGTTGAAGAGACGGAACGTGTGACAAGTAGGGTAGAGGAGTTAATCTACCAAATCCCTGAAGTCGACATTGTACTTACTAGTATCGGTTCCGGAGGCGGTATGGATTTCAGTGGTGCTACGGTTACAGAGCGTGGAAGAGTCACCGTCAAGCTAGTACCATTAGCCCAAAGGGAGCGTAGTACAGCGGAAGTTGTTGAAGATTTACGCCAGAAGGTGAACACGATTGAACACCCTGATGCTGTTATCGAAGTGTCAGAAATGGATAACTCGGGTGGTCCACCAACGGCTCCTTTGGAAATCCGTATTCAAGGAAATAACTTTGAGGTATTGAATGATTTAGCGGGCATCATTGCAGAAGAAGTAAAGCTAGTAGAAGGTACGCGTGATGTCAAGAACTCTTTGGAGGAAGGTCGTCCAGAGCTACTGGTAAAACTTGATCGCGAGCGTTTAGCTCGTTATGGAATTTCCACGACTCAAATCATGAGTACGGTACGTACTGCGTTCCAAGGGCAAGTATCGACTCAGCTGAAAACTGGGGAGGACGAAATTGATGTGCGCGTCATCCTGCCAGAGGAGCAACGTCGCAATGTCAAAGACTTAGAGCAGCTTGTCGTTCGTTCGCAATCTGGAGCGCAAGTAGCGCTTCATGATTTAGTAAGCTTCAATGAACAAACAGGTCCGTCCCAGATTTCCCGTCGCGCCCAAGTGCGTGAGGTGACGATTACGAGTAATATTTATGGTCGTGATTTAGGTAGTATTGTGGAAGATATTCGCGTGCGTGTGGATAACCTTGCAATTCCAGAGGGATACTTCGTGGAATATGGCGGCCAAAGTCAAGATATGGCAGAGGCATTTGGAAGCTTATTGATTGCTTTAGTCCTTGCCATTGTGCTTGTATATATCATTATGGCGGCGCAGTTTGAGGCATTTACGTATCCGTTTATCATTATGTTCTCGGTGCCAGTGACCTTTATCGGGGTCGTTGTCGGACTGTTCGTAACAGGTCGGACACTGAGCGTCACATCCTTTATCGGGTTGATTATGCTCGCGGGTATTGTTGTTAACAATGCCATTGTATTGGTGGACTACATTAACCGCTTACGTGCTGAAGGAATGGAACGTGACGAAGCAATTATTGCAGCAGGTCCAGTCCGTCTACGCCCAATCCTAATGACAACACTCACAACGGTGTTAGCATTAGTTCCATTAGCAATAGGCATAGGAGAAGGGTCAGAGGGGCAAGCTCCGATGGCAACAGTTGTTGTATTCGGTCTAACATTCTCGACTTTAATTACCTTGGTGTTAATCCCAGTCGTGTATACATTATTTGATGATTTAGAGCGTAAGCTCGTGCGCTGGTTCGGCCCGAAGACGGATGTAGATGATGGGATCAAGCAACATGCATAAAGAAGTTCCGTCGATTCGACATCATGTCATTGGATGGGATTGTAGGCCGAAGGAATTAGATGCGCTACCGAAAAAAGAAGCCCGTGAGTGGTTGCGACGTGAGCAGATTGTCGCTGCTGCCTTTCAAGTATTTAGTGAAAAAGGAGTTCATCAAACGAAAGTTGAAGAAATTGCACTGATTGCTGGCATTGGCAAAGGTACAATCTACGAATATTTTGGGAGCAAACTAGAAATATTTTTCAGTATGATGCTGTGGATCTTTGAGCGATATTATAGCAAGCTTGAGGAGAATATCCCGAATGATGAAAGCGCGTGGCGTCAAATTGAGAAAATCACCGATAGCTTATTTGAAATGCATGATGATTTTAAAAAACTGCACGTCATGCTCATGAGCGAGTTCAAGCATATTCCGGATGATATGACACCGATTCTATTCCAGCAACGTGCGAAGAAGTTAGAGTTGATTCAGACGGTTATAAAAAAGGGGCAGTCCGCCAAGGAGTTTGACGGTACGGTAGATAGCTCGCTAGCTGCAGAAATGGTGCTTTGTAGCTTTGAAGGGATTATTGGGTATCGGTCATTGATGAATACTGAACTTGAAATTGATAATACTAAGCTACAAATCCTCGCTATGATTCGGAAAATGCTACATTAGAAAAAAGCTGTCCTTAGGGAAATATCTCTAAGGGCGGCTTTTTTGCTATAGTTCAGGTGTAGTAAAAAACTCCGTCTGAACTAAGTTTTCTGTATCTAAAGTAGCATTTTTCAAAAAAACATGAAGTGGGCATAAAATCATCACGATTTAGCGATTGATGTATGATACAATATATAGTGATTCAAAATTTTTGGAGGTCATCTCATGCTTTTCCTACGGGAGCAACGGATCATATTGTGTATCATAATTGTATTACTACTGGTTGTGGTCCCTTTGGAAGCAACAGATTTTGTGCTGTCTGAATCGTCAATACCTACTGATGAGATTACGGAGGAAAAGATTCAAGACCATTTTCATGAGATTATTGTAAAATGGCGGGATGGTGTGAATCTACCAACGATTCCTGGCACTGCGCTGATTGATAAAGATATGGAAGAAAGAATCGCGAAACTTGCTGTCCATAATCACTACAAGGTACAGGATGTCATGTACTCCGTTCAAAATCATGCAGATATAGAATATGTTCAGCCGAACTATCGATATAAAATACATGCAAGAGCTTCACAAACAAGTGTTAGACCTGTGCAAGCAACGGATCCAGATATTATGAAGCAATGGCATCTGGAGGCCGTTAGTTTGCCATCAGCTTGGACTTTGAGTAAAGGTAACTCGAATATTATCATTGCTATCTTGGATACGGGTGTTGATTTAGAATCCCCAGATCTTGCTGCGAATTTGGTGCCTGGATATAATGTTCTAAAGCCAGAACTCCCGCCAAAGGATGACTATGGCCATGGTACACAAGTGGCTAGCATTCTTGGAAGTATAGGGAATAATCAGCTCGGTGGCGCCGGAGTCCTGTGGAATGCAAAGATTATGCCCATCAAAGTACTGGACCGTGGTGGCGAAGGTGACGATTATAGTATCGGACAAGGTATACGTTATGCAGTGCGTAACGGTGCGAAAGTTATCGTTCTATCTTTAGGTGATCGCTTATACTCGAAACACATGGATGAAGCGGTTCGTTTTGCCGAGAACGAAGGAGTACTACTCGTGGCTGCAACGGGGAATAATGGCTCGACAGTAAATTACCCTGCGGCTTTTCCGACAGTTCTTGCAGTTGGTGCCTTTGATCAAAATTACAAAGTTCCTGCCTATAGTAACTTTGGCCCTGAAATTGATGTGGTAGCGCCAGGGCAAGACATTTATACGACAACGTTAAGAGGTCAATCGGTAGTCAATAGCGGGACATCGATGTCTGCGCCGATTGTAGCAGGCATAGCAGGACTAATATATAGTAAGTACCCGGATATGAAGCCGTGGCAAGTTAGGCAGTTATTGCGTCAGTCAGCTGTTGACATGCACGAGGCAGGCTGGGATCAACGAAGTGGCTATGGGCGTGTAGATGCGTATCGTGCATTGACTATGGTTCCGGAAATTGATATCTGGGAGAATAATAACACAGTGGAACAATCGAAGGTTTTTCCACGGGATACTAAGATTTATTCCGCGCTCCAAGGCGTCAATGATGTGGATTGGTTTTATATTGATATCAAGCATCGTGGGAAAGTCAACGTTCCTTTTAACAGTGATTTTCAAGGGCTGGGCGTACAGTGGTTTCGCTACGTCATGAATGAACAAAACGAGGCTGGTATCCTCACACCTGTTGCTTATTCGCCAGAAAGAAACTTTGAATCGGGTAGATATTATTTCAGGGTTTCTGTAGTCAATTGGGATCGAATGATTGCTTCTTTACAACAAAAGTCTGTACATCCTAGCCAGTTTGACCAAACGTCTATAGAATATCAGCTTGAGCATCTGTTTACGGTTGCAGAAGATCAATATGAAGTGAACAATACCATTCATCAAGCAGCACTCATTGATATTATGAAAATTGAATATATTGAAGAAGGAAATCCGTATATCACGGTTCAAGGGACTTTGCATCGCGATGGAGATTTAGACTGGTATCAGTTAGATTTACCAAATCCCGGGGAAGTAATATTGGAGGTCGTTAACGACTACGGTAGATTGGATCCAGTTCTAACCATATCACGAACATTAAGCTCAACTGCTTCGCGATATACGGTCATTGATGACCATCCCCAAGGGGCGGGGGAATACTGGCGAGGAAATGTCGAGGCGGGTAAGTTCTATTTCATGGTGACTGACTACCAACGCGCCAAACATCCGATTCCTTATGAAATTCGTATCACATACATTCAAAAGTACGTCGATTCATGGGAGCCGAATAATCAACGCTACGTCGCGCCTGCCATTATGAAGGATCACGATGTCTATGCGTTTCTCAACGGAAACCAAGATCGAGATTGGTTTGCTTTCTATATTGAAGAAGACACCTATGTTGACATTGATTTTACGGCATTAGTACCAAAGCATAATCTAGATGGTGTAGAATTTGCGATGAACATCTTCGAATCGACAAAGGGTACCTATACGTATTCGAAATCTGTGGCCAATATGCGCGAGTTGCTGTATCACAATATTTTCTCGCCGGGTGTGTACTATATTGAACTGATGAAGAGTGGAGTAGAGTCTACGAATAACCTTCAGATTCCATACAAACTTCGTCTCACAAAGAAACCAGTAGGAGAAATCAACCGAGCGAACATGAAGGTTGTGTTAAAGGATTTATACAACCCAGAATTAGAGAAAGCTGTTTATGAGTTAGTCAATCGAAATATAGTACAAGGCTTTCCAGATCAAACATATAGACCATTAAAGCCATTGACCCGTGGAGAGTTAGTAACGCTCATACTTCGTTCAAAGAATATAGATATTACAAAAGAGGCACTAGCAATTCCAAAGCGTTTGACAAATCAAGATATACAATCGAATCATTGGGCCTATGATGCGATGAAAGTCGCAATGCAAAGAAAGATCATTGTTGGATACCAAGATCAGACACTAAGGCCCGATGCATTTGTAACGCGCGCAGAACTGGCAGTCATGTTACGTAGGGCGCATTCTGAATCGTATCAAGAATTAAAAGCCATCGGCAATCTACCTGCTATGCCTGATGTAGCGAAGCAACACTGGGCGCATTATGATATTTCTATCAATGTATGGATGGGTTTTGTCGAGAGTTTTGGTGATGATTACTTTAAACCAGATAAAAATGCGGACCGAGAGCAAGTGGCTTTGGCTTTACACAGAATTTTAGAAAGAAAATTATAGACTAACGAAAATAGACAGACGAATTAAGATAACTTGTGACGAGATAACTTCTAGATGGGGAGGAACAACAATGAAGAAATGGACATCATTAATCGCATTTTCATTACTAGCTATGTTACTATTTGTGGGGCATGCTTTAGGAGTACAGTTCTTATCAACAGTACCAGGGTCAACAGACGATCCACTTGTAACCAAGAGCTATGTAGATGAATTATTAAAGAGTTATACACCGCAACAGAATACTGGAAATATTACTGCGTTAGAGCAAGAAATGACACGTAAAATGACAGAGTACGAGCAGAAAATTCAGACATTGATTAATAACGCGTCGGGACAAATCGGAGGAAATGAATTAATAGTTGTACAATTGTTCCCGGGGGATATACTAATTGGTGTGGCTGGAACAGAAATAATTGTCCGTAGCGGCAAGACGATGATTGTCGCAGAAGAAAATGGGATACCAGATGTAACAGCAGGAAAAGACTTGGGAAAAGGTACGGTTGTACCGCATAACCATCAATTATTAGTACCGCGGGCTGATGGCCGTGGAATCGTTGCAGATCAAGCGTCGACCTTGCCTGTATATGTGATGGTACGTGGTGGATATGAACTGCGCAAAGTTCAATAAATATCACGCCTATAACAGTTTGAAGATTTTTTTCGACAATTTGTGATAAAGAAAACTTAGTTCAGATGGAGTTTTTACTCCACCTGAACTCTAGTTGCACTTATTTCGAAGCTTGGCGGCACTTATCTCCCGCTTTCACCTCAGGTACGTAATGGTTCTAACTATTTTAAAATAGAAGAACCATTCAGTAGAAGTGGGAGTATTAGTAAACGCCGCTGAGATAATCATTGACATTGAAGGTTAAATACATTAATATAAGCGCGATGCATAATGTTTAGGAGGGCTGCTATAATGGCTGAAGAAAAGCGTAGATATTTATTTACTTCAGAATCGGTTACAGAAGGACACCCAGATAAAATTTGTGACCAAATTTCTGACTCAGTGTTAGATGCAATTTTTGCAGAAGACCCAAATGCTCGAGTAGCATGTGAAACATCAGCAACTACTGGACTTATCTTAGTTGCAGGAGAAATCACAACTGCCTGCTATGTAGATATTCCAAAGATTGTACGTAAAACAATTAATGAAATCGGGTATAATAGCGATTTTTACTTTGATGGAAATACATGTGCTGTTTTAACAGCGATTGATGAACAATCTCCTGATATTGCGATGGGAGTCGATAGAGCACTAGAAGCTAAAGAAGGCTTAATGTCTGATGAGGAAATTGAAGCAATCGGTGCTGGTGACCAAGGTTTGGTATTTGGTTTTGCAGTGAATGAGACAGAAGTACTTATGCCGTTACCGATTTACTTAGCTCATAATTTATCTCGCCGCTTAGCAGATGTTCGTAAAAATGGTACTTTGAACTATTTAGGACCAGATGGCAAAACGCAAGTAACTGTGGAATACGATGGGGACAAGCCTGTTCGTATTGATGCAATTGTTGTTTCTACACAACATAAAGCAGAGATTACTTTGGAGCAAATTAAGGAAGACATCCGTAAGCATGTAATCGATCCAGAAGTACCAGCGAACTTAATTGATGAGAATACGAAGTTCTTCATTAACCCAACGGGACGTTTCGTAATTGGTGGCCCTGTTGGTGATGCTGGGTTAACTGGCCGTAAAATCATTGTAGATACATACGGTGGTTATGCTCGTCACGGTGGCGGAGCTTTCTCTGGTAAGGATCCTACAAAGGTTGACCGTTCTGGAGCATATGCTGCTCGTTACGTTGCGAAGAATATCGTAGCTGCTGGCCTTGCTAGCAAGTGCGAAGTTCAAATCGCTTACGCAATTGGTGTAGCTCGTCCAGTATCTGTAATGGTAGATACTTTTGGCACTGGAAAAGTTAGTGAAACTTTACTTACTGATCTAGTAAACAAGCACTTTGACTTACGCCCTGCTGGAATCATTAAGATGCTTGATCTGCGTCGTCCAATTTACAAGAAGACTGCTGCTTACGGACATTTTGGCCGTAATGACCTAGATCTTCCATGGGAAAAGACAGATAAAGCAGAGTTACTAAAGCAAGAAGCAGGTTTATAAAAAAATAAAAGTGATATTTAGAGGAGGGAACCTTTTCTCTAAGTATCACTTTTTCTATTCTTTTTAATGCATGTTGTTATCTGCTGTTATTGGAACTGAAAGGCTTGTTTTTGTCCCTTAATATATTGAGGGCTAGTCTTGCACTTTCCTGGGCGGAAGGCTTAAGCTTTTGCACTTGCTCGACAAGGAAATTTCGCTGTGCTTCAAGGTGGTTGATTTTTGATGAGACATCATCTAATAACTTCTCTGTTGTGATTGTCTCTACGTGATCTGGCATTGGGTAGCCAACGCTTTCCACAAAGCGGTCAATCTTCGGATCATACGATAAAGCAGTAAATGGGATTCCTAGAATACCAGCAAGGATGAGCGCGTGAAGCCGCATTCCAATCATATATTGTACATTACCAATCATACTAACGACATCGCGAAAGTTCATGTTCTTCTCGTCAATAAGGATAGCATCCTGGTAATGTTTCATTTTCCTTATGATTTCTTGGGACGGAGCTATATCCATCGGATGGTGCATAGGGATGAATACAACTTTCCAACCTTGGGTAACAAGGGAATCCGCAGCGGCTGCAAGGCTGTCAAGATATGCTCGCTCCTTACGCCAGACGCGAATCGAAATTCCGGCAATACGTTCTGTCGAGTGAAGCCCGTATTTTTCAAAGATACGTTTCCCGATTGTTAAGTCAATGTGACTCGGATTAATAGCTAAAGCAGGGTCCGTCGTTAGGTACATCGGCGGATTGTGGATGCCCATGCCTTGAAGTTCCAATAGTGACTTGTAATCCCTTACGGTAATGATATCGACTTTATTGGCCACATGTTTCATCAGGTGCTTACTGACAGAATGGGTAATAGGCCCAATTCCTTGGGCATAAAAAACAATCGGCTTGCCCATCTTTTTTGCAAGCCAAGCAATGCCAAGATAATATATAACACTACGCGGGCTTGTGACATCCTGTAGAAGGCTGCCACCACCCATAATTAGTAGGTCGGACTTTTTTAGTTGTTCGTAGATTTCTGATAAAGACCATCGGTTATAGGCTTGAATGCCAAAAAGTTTAGCAGTTAACTCAGGCTGATTCGACAATACAGCTAGTTCTAAAGACGATTCTTCGGAATAGCCTTGCTGTAAAGCTGTAATAATTCCGTCAAGAACGGTATCGTCCCCAGTATTGTTAAAACCGTAATAACCGGATATTAGAATTCGTGGCATGCGTGCGCCTCCGTAGTGAAACTTGTCTGATAGCAAATACGTATATAGTATATCAATAGAAAGAAAGTTTGAAAAGCGCATTGCAAGATATTCTAAATTTCGATAAAATAGTATAGGCTTTAAATATGATGTAGAATTGTGTAATCCGCAATGATAATGAAGACTTAGTTTTAACATCAATGAATGAGGGGAAACAACTGAGATGACGAGAAAGCGTATGCATAAAAAAACAAGGACTGCCCTCATTGTAATTACAGTGATTGCGGTTACGATTGTAGTAAGTGCTGTATTGGGCGTGAGTGTGCTAAAGGGATTTATGAAAGACAGTTATAAACCTCTGCCAGGTTCTACAGAAACACCAGAACAAGCAGCGAAAGATGCGAAGAAGAATTTAGACTCTTTTACCATATTGTTATTAGGAGTGGACTCGCGAGAAGGTGAGCGAGGTGCTCGCTCAGATACTGTAATTTTGGCAACGGTCAATCCGCATTTAGAAGAAGTCATGCTATTGTCATTGCCACGTGATACGTATGTCAATATCCCGAAGTATGGGAATACGAAATTAAATCATGCGATGGCTTATGGTGATGTGCCACTCGTGAAGGAAACGATTGAGAATTTCCTATCTATAAAAATTGATCATTACATGACGATAGACTTTGAAGGTTTTCGGGAAGCTATCGATGTCCTTGGTGGCATTAATATAGATGTGCCTAAGAATATGCGATATTATGATCCGACAGATGGTACGAATATCAATTTAAAAAAAGGCTATCAGCTACTCGATGGGAAAAATGCGTTGGACTATGTAAGGTTTAGAGCGGATGCAGAAGCAGACTATGGCCGCATGCGTAGACAACAGGAGTTCATTCGAGCGATTGCGGAGAAAGCCACAGAATTCACATCTGTGACTCGTGTTATACCATTTATTGAGAAGGTTACTAGCGGTGTAAAGACGGATATCTATCCGACAAAGATGGAGTTATTAATCCGTAAGTTCTTCGGAGTGCGTGGAGATGCGATTCAATCGTTTGCGCTAGAAAGCCGTAGCTATATTGGCAACGATGGCATATGGTATGTAGATATCACGAAGCAAGAGCGTGAACGTATTCGTACTACACTAACTGAATTCAAAAAAATGAAGACAAAACCTGCACCTCTTCAAGAGGAACTATCAGATAAAGATACAGCAGATAATCAAAGTACTAAAAATCAGAGCAATCAAAGCAATAAAAAAGCAGGAGTGGAGGGGTCACGATAATGGATCGGACCAATTCATCAGCCATTGCACCGGCAGTTCCAACGGTCGATATCCTGGGGATTCCATTCTCTACAATGACATTGGAAGAGACTGTACAGTATTGCCAAACGATGATTGAATCAGGGCAACCACATCACATGGTCACTGCCAATCCAGAGATTGTGATGATGGCTCAAGAGAATCAGGAATTTCGTAACATTATTAAAAAAGCGCAGCTAATCACTTGCGATGGTACTGGGGTTGTCTGGGCAACACAATACACCGAATTCCCTGCACAGGAGAGAGTTACTGGCTATGATGTTACACTGCGATTATTCGATTTGTGCGAAAGGGACGGGTACTCCGTATATTTCGTTGGCGCCAAGCCTGCAGTGATTGAGAGAGCAGTAGTAAATGTTCAAAAAAAATGGCCAAAACTAACGATAGCAGGGTATCATCATGGGTATTTCGGGCCTGGTGATGAAGAGAAAATCTGTGATGAAATTATGGAAAAGAAACCATCCATTTTGTTTGTCGCATTAGGCGCACCGAATCAAGAGTTTTGGATTTCTAAATACAAAGAATTGTTGAATGTGCCATTGGCAATCGGTGTAGGTGGGAGCTTCGATGTGATATCTGGAACCGTTAACCGTGCACCTATGTTATGGCAGAAACTAAGGATCGAATGGCTATACCGCTTGATTCAACAGCCATCTCGATGGCGAAGAATGTTATTGCTACCAAAGTTCATGATTGCTGTTTGGAAGGCCAAAAAATAGTACTAGTTTTTTACAAAAAACGTGTTATGATAGTATGGAATGTAAACAAGACGTCAACATATGATTAAGAGAATGATAGTATAGTTAAGCAAATAACGATAGATAAAGACTTATCATTAGAAAAAAATAGAGACAAAACGGGGAAGGAATTACTGGATGAATACACTTTTTGCTTATGCGGGCCTGTTTTTGATGGCTATTAGTATTGCGTTAATAGCTACGCCGCTTGTGAAAAAGCTAGCGATTTTAGTAGGCGCAGTCGATCAGCCGGATCCAAGAAAAGTGCATACAAAAATCATGCCTCGTATGGGTGGTTTAGCGGTTTATATCGCTTTCATGGTGACATTAGCATTTGAACTTAAATTTAATATTATAAATATTAATAGTGTGCTACTAAATACTACACAGTTTTACGGATTTTTACTGGGTGGCACGATTATCATAATCATTGGATT
The DNA here is from genome assembly GCF_001742305.1 of Desulfuribacillus stibiiarsenatis. NCBI lineage: Bacteria > Bacillati > Bacillota > Desulfuribacillia > Desulfuribacillales > Desulfuribacillaceae > Desulfuribacillus > Desulfuribacillus stibiiarsenatis. The sequence continues at coordinate 28,184 of NZ_MJAT01000001.1, forward strand.
GATTGATGATCGCTACCAGATTTCTGCGAAATATAAGTTCCTAGGACAGATTATTGCTGCGGGCGTTGTCATGTATGCAGGGATTAAGGTTCAATTTATCACCTTGCCGTTTGAAGGAACATTTGAATTTGGATGGTTTAGTATTCCGTTTACGTTGTTATGGATTATCGGGGTTACGAACGCGCTGAACCTCATTGATGGGTTAGACGGTCTAGCAGCGGGCGTTGCATCGATTGCCTTGGCAACGGTAACGATTATCGGATTTGCTATGGGGAACACAGTCGTTGCATTTATGGCGCTACTGTTATTAGGTAGTACCCTTGGATTCTTACGCTATAACTTCTTTCCAGCGAAGATTTTTATGGGTGATACAGGGGCCTTATTCTTAGGTTATAACCTAGCGATTTTCTCCATTCTTGGATTTAAGCATGTAACGTTGGTATCATTTATTATTCCAATTTTAATTCTTGGTGTGCCGATTGCCGATACACTTTTTGCGATATTACGTAGATATTTATCGAAGCAACCGATTAGTATTGCAGATAAGAACCACCTTCATCACTGTCTATTGAAAAAGGGTTGGTCGCATCGTACGACTGTACTGATTATTTATGGAATTAGTATCTTCTTTAGTCTTACGGCGATTATATTCTCGCAAGCAGAAGTGTGGGTAGCCTTTACGGTACTCGGAGTATTATTCGTAATCACAGCGATTGGTGCCGAAAGCATCAATATCCTGAATACAAGACGTCAGCCAATTATTCATTTTATTGAAGATTTGGTGAAATACGCAGACACGAAGCAAAGTTTAGACAAGCAGAATTTAAAAGGTTAGTTTAAAATCTTAATTCCAAATCTTATTTACAGATGTTAACTCCAAATATAATAATTAAACCCTAAAAGTGATTGCTTTTAGGGTTTTTTATCGTCATGTTGAGTTTGAAATAACGAATCTATCATATTCATCATTTTCGTAGCATCAATTGTTGGGTCTCCCACGTTGACTCTTGGGATCTCTTGTTGTACCGTTGCACGAGTTACAAGTGTTGCTTGGTTTGTAAACATATATTCGACTCCGGCCTTTTCTGCCATACGGATAACATTCATGTTGTACACACCAAAAGGATACGATAACCCATTGGCACGATGAGGTTTGAGTTGATTTTCTAGATATGTTTTTCCAAGCGATACATCATGGTAGATACGGTCTAGGTATTCTTTTTCCGTTTCGATACGACCCAATTCGCGGCGATAAACACGTCCTGCCAAGGCGCTAATTCGCTTGTTGTTCACGCCTAACTCGTAAGAGTGTGTATCAAAGGTGTGAGACTGCACTTGAAATAACGGGTGACGGTTAATGGTGCGATATTCTTCCCAGCTTGCATGAGGAAAAGCGAGTTTCTCTGGTGTAGGTTCTTTCGCGCGTTTCGTGTATCCAACGATAATAAAGAAGGTTGCTGGGATCCGCTTATCCTTTAACGCAGGGTAAGCATAAGTGAAGTCGCTCTGATAACCATCGTCGAAAGTAATGTGGTAGCCTTGCTTTGGCAAGGTTTTTAGAAACGAAAGACTATCATTGGCCCATAAATCCTGTTGCGTCGATAATTGATAGGATTGGTTTTCAGGAATCGAAGACAGTAAATGGCGCATTTCATTGGCTACCTTAATAAATTGCGTGAGTTGCTCATAAGTGATTGGCGCATAGGGGCTCTTTTCCAAGGCAATCAACTGTTCTTGAAAATGCTTAGGAGTAATTGACACTGGATTGTTAACTACGTTCGGGTCAATATGGTGATACGTCAAAACCACAAATGAAATTTCACTTAAGAGTGCATGCAATTGGTCTAATATAGGATGGCTAAAATGTGTTTCCGCACCAGTATCATAGGCGCTATTTTTTGGTACTTGATCAATGGCAAGTTCGTTATTTTCTAGTAAGCTTGGGTTTTCTCCAGCTATATTCTCTACATCGGCGTCCGCCTGTTCTTCCACAGATGGCGCTACATTTGTTACAGTCTGTTGTGATACCAACTCAGTTTGCAATGCCTGCCATAAGATATATCCCATTAGGCTAATTGCGAGTACTGAGAAAATTATCAGAAACGATAGGATACTTGTATAAAAAACAGATTTCTTCTCTGCCATAAAATTACTCCCTCATGGTGTTACTACTTCTGTATATTGCATTCATTTCAATCTACAATTCAGTCATTTGAATTCAATGCACATAGGTTCATAAATAGTTCGACATATGATTGCACTATTCCTGCATGTACCTTGTAATTCCTGTAGAAATCACTAGCATTCACTATTGTTTTTATCGCGTGATGGATGTATAATTAATAACTATTCATGTAAAAAGAATGCATATTTATCAGATGACAGGTATATTCCGTTAGCTAATTTTTTTGCACTTATGCGGTGTTTTCTGAATCGAATGGGGAGGAATTTCTTAATGGCTAAAGAGCATGATAGTTGTGGAATTTTCGCAACAGTAGAGAAGGATGGTCAACCGAAACGCCATAATATTGACCGTACCATTGAATCCTTGATCAAAATGGAGCACCGTGCTGGATTTATTGATGGCGAAGGTGACGGTTGTGGGATACTAACAGATATTCCTCGTAAAATATGGTCGAACTTCTTAGAGGCAAATGAACGTGATCCAAAGATTGCGAATCATGAAGCTTTTTTTGTAGCGCACATTTTAATCCCTAAATCATTAGGAGAACACGGTGACTGGGTGAAGAACCAAATCCGCACCTTCCTTTATGACGCAGGAATCAAGGTGTATGTCGACATGATTGGTAACGTCGTTCCAGAAGCCCTAGGGCCTATGGCAAGAATGGAAGAGCCGGAGTTTTGGCAACTCGGTTGTCAGATTCGTAAGGCAGGCATGTCAGCCTATGAAATGGACAAGCTGTTGTTTGACTTAATGGTACGAATTGAAAACCTTACACCTACGCATGTAGCTTCCATGAGTCGTTATTCTGTCATTTATAAAGTTATGGGAGCAGCAAGTGTTTTACCGGAATATTACCCAGATCTTAAAAATCCTGATTTCGCCAGTGCTGTAACGATTGGGCATAACCGTTACTCTACCAATACGTTATCAACGTTTGAAAGAGTACAGCCTTTTTCCCTTTTAGGACACAATGGTGAATTAAATACGATTAGCCGTTTGCGTCAAGAAGCGAAAATGCTTGGCATTCCGTTGATTCAAGATGCAAGTGACTCACAAGATTTAAACCGTACGATAGAGGCTTTAATTAATACAACTGACATCTCTCTTTTCGAAGCGATGGAATTGGTATTTCCGCCAATTGCCTATGAAATTAAGAGGTTTTCACCAAAGTTACAAAGCTTATATTCTTACTACCGTCAAATCCTAGGGCCGTTTGCTCAAGGACCTGCAGGTATCGTATCAAGACATCGCAATCAATGTGTATTTGCGGTAGACGCATTAGGTCTGCGTCCACTGTGGTATATTGATGCGGAAGATGCGTACTTCTTCAGCTCTGAACAAGGTGTTATTCCATTAGAAAGTGTTGTTAGTGAACCAGCACCATTAGCACCTGGTGAGAAGGTAGCGATTGAAATTCAATATGAAGACGCGAGCCTTCAAGCAACTGGCGTAAATCTATATCGCTACCACGATTTCCAACAAAAAGTGTATGATTTAGCACGTGAAAAATGTAATTTCGACGAGTATCATAGATATGTGAATTTCGCTGCGGAAAGAAACTATTTAGAAACGGATGAGCAAATTGTTCAAGCCTTAAGTAGTCGTTCGATTGAGTTCGCAGACCACTCCGATAGCCAGAAGCTTATGGAAGCGTTTGGTTGGGATGTTGACGACATTGAGCTCGCGAATCAAATGCAATTGACAGGTACAGAAGCCGTTCGTTCGATGGGCTTTGACGGTCCACTGGCTGCTTTGTCCCGTGAGAAGCAAAACCTTTCTGACTATATGAAAGAAAGCGTTGCTGTCGTTACGAACCCTGCCATTGACCGTGAGCGTGAGATGGAGCATTTCTCCACTCGTGTCATTCTTGGACAACGCCCAATACTCAATAACCAAGTATCGTCCGACTTCAAGCGTATTGAAATTCGTACTCCAATCCTATTAGGCGGCGAACGTAAAGGACATCCAATTGAACGGGAACAGTATCGCCAAATTGCAGAAAAGCTTAGCACGTATATGATTGAGGATTTAATCTTGGAGTTTCCCAATGATAAAGCGAAGGTCATTTCCTCTACCTACTCAGGACAAGAGTCGATGCGTGATGGTATGCGCAGAATCCGTCAAGAGGCAGTGGAAGCTGTTGAGAATGGTGCAGAGCTGTTAATCTTTGATGATTGCGAAGCCTTTAAAAATAATAAAAAGTGGATTGATCCACTAGTGATTGTATCTGCAGTAGATATTCAATTAAAGCGACACTTCGACTCTGAAGGTGTCAACCTACGTAGAAAATGTAGTATCATTTTGCGCTCTGGTGGAATCCGTAACCTTCATGACTTCATGATGGCAATGGGACTTGGCGCTGATGCAATTAACCCATACCTGTTATTAGAGTTCGTAGGCTTAGAAGAACCGAGAAAATCGATTCGAAATTTATATAACGGTTTGCAAAAAGGGATTGAGAAGGTTATCTCTACCTTGGGAATCCATGAATTGCGTGGATATGCACGCCTATTCTCCAGTGTGGGTCTAAAACCAGAAATCGTAAGATATTTAGATATTCGTAACTTTGCTGGTTCTGAGAAAGCCGGTTTAGGCTGGTCAGAATTAGAAAAAGACATGGAAGCGCGTTGTGCTGCATTCCAAGCACAAGATAAGCCGAAACTTGCGAAGACAAGCCGCTATTATCCAAAGATCTGGAAAGTTGCTGCTCAGGCGGCTCGCGGCGAAGGTTCTTATAGTGCTTACCTTGAGAAGTTAAAAGAGCTGGAAATCAATCATCCAATTAGCGTTCGCCACACTTGGGATTTAAAAATCAAACATGATGGCGAAGTTTCTACGGATAGTATTGATATCAGTGTGGGTAAGCATCGTCTTCCGTTTGTCATCAGTTCTATGTCCTTTGGTTCGCAGAACGAAATTGCGTTCCGTGCGTATGCAGAGGCTGCTGACCGTCTAGATATGATTTCTTTAAACGGTGAAGGTGGAGAAATCCCTGATATGTTAGGGAAATACCGTAAGACTCGTGGAAAGCAAATCGCTTCTGGTCGTTTCGGTGTGAATATTAACTTGATGAATTCCTCTGATTTAATAGAGATTAAGATAGGACAGGGTGCTAAGCCTGGGGAAGGTGGACATCTACCTGGTTCGAAGGTATCGGAAAAGGTTGCGATTGCGCGTAACGCTACACCTGGCGTTGACTTAATTTCACCGTCGAATAACCATGACATCTATTCGATTGAAGATTTAGCACAAATTATCGAAGAAGTAAAAGTTGCCAATAACGAAGCAAAAGTAATTATCAAGGTTCCTGTTGTTCCGAACATTGGAACGATTGCTGTAGGTATAGCGAAAGCGGGAGCAGATATCATTAAAGTCAGTGGTTATGATGGTGGTACAGGTGCTGCGCGTGCCCATGCCCTTCGTCATGTTGGATTACCAACGGAGATTGGTGTGAAATACGCCCATGATGCACTCTTAGATGCAGGCCTTCGCCAGCGTGTTGAGATTTGGGCTGATGGTGGTCTGAAAAGCGGTGTAGACGTCATTAAGATGATGCTGCTTGGGGCTGACCGTGCAGGGTTTGGTACGATGGCAATGGTAGCAGTCGGTTGCACTAGCTGCCGCGGTTGTCATAAAGGGACTTGCCATGTAGGGATCACGACCCAAATCGAAACTGTCGAAGAAGCACAACGCAAAGGGTTAAAGCATTTCCAACCAAGAGATTACAACGAGGCTGTATCAGGGTTATGTACATTATTTGAGTACCTAGGTATGGAAGTGAAAGAGCTTACAGCTCGCTTAGGATTTAAAAATGTCAAGGATTTAGTCGGTCGTTGCGACTTATTAACACAGACTCGTGAACTTGATTGCATCGATACTTCGGAATTCTTGAAGCCATATACTATTGATAAAGCGCGTGGTGAACTTCTTCAAAACGTGTCTGTTAATTGGTACAAGAGCACAACATTACTGAATGAGCTTACGAAGAAAATTGCGAAGCAAGTGACGCAATCAGCACTCAATGGAGAAACAAGTGTCGTCATGAACTATGGATTAATTCCTAGTGAGGAGCGTTGCATTGGAACCCGCTTAGCAGGAGCAATCGCTAGAGGGAACTACGATAACCGTTTCAAAAACCTTGAAGGTACAGAGCTGAACTTCGCCAATGGTACAATCCTTGGAAATGGTGTTGCGGCGTTCAATCAGAATAAAGTATCTATTTTCACAGAGGGTGGAGCCCAAGATGGTGTTGGTAAAATGGCGTTCGGTGGGAAAGTCATTATCCTTAAAGGTAAGAACAAGTTCGGAAAGCGCGTCGGTGGATCTGTAGGGAAAGGTTTCGCTTATGGGGCGCAATCAGGACTGTTCATTGTGCAAGGGGATGCAGATTCGCGTGCTGGCATTCGTTTATCTGGTGCTGATGTCGTAATCGCTGGTCAAATCTCTAAGAAAATTGACGATAGCCTTGGTGTCATTGGTAGTCGTGCAAATATTAAAGGATTTGCCTTTGAATACATGACGAATGGTCGTGCGATTGTTATGGGCGATCCAGGTCCATGGATTTGCTCTGGTATGACGGGTGGAGTCGTTTACATTAAGTTAAATCCAGAAATGGGTCTTGATGAAGCGGCAATCCAAGCGAGAATTGCACGCGGTGCTAAGGTTGCATTATCGAAGCTAGATGAAAAAGGCGTACGTGATGTGGAACAGCTTTTATCCACATACAAGGAAGTATTGATTAAGAGCGGCCAAGAGGAAGAAGCTAGAGAAATTGAAGAAATTCTTGAAGAATGCGAAGGACGTTTCGTACAGGTCTTCCCTAAATCTCAACAAGCCGACCAAAACCACGCAACAGAGTAATACCAATCGTATACTAAGGTTACTGCATTATCAAAGGAGAGCGCATGCTCTCCTTTTTGCTATTTGTTCGTTTTTTTCTATACTATGCAATTTAGAAATTCATTTATCTCACTGGCGAACTAATACTACCTCTAAGTTTTCTTTATTTTTCTAAGGAGTTGTGAGAGAATAATATAGATAAAATTATAGATAAAAATATAGATGATGTAATACTGAAAAACACCAACCAGAGAACAAAAATCGTGGAGGAACAGAAGAGTGAAAGATGTTAATAGCAACTCATTTCAATCAAATAATGCCTTAATCATTGCAGTTATAAGTATTGTTGCTATTCTTGGTATTGCAATATACATAACAGATTTTTTCGCTCAAAATGAAGAACAATTGATTCAAGAACCAATTGTAAAGGAGATTGAAGTAAAGGATACCATAGAACTAGAGGTGGAATCCGAACGAGCGGTTCTTTGGCAATTGCCACAATCGCTACAAGGCAAATTCGTTTTTCGATTGGCACTACCTTCGGACTCGAAATACCGTATAGTTGCTGATTCAGTAACAGTTTCGGAAGAACAACTGATGACTTCATACCGTTACCCAATCTCGATTGTCAATGGCAATCCGTTGTTTCAAGAAAAAGATATAATCGTTAAGATGGATGTGCATTTGCGCCATACGAGTAATGGAGATGTTACATATTTTATTTCAGCACAAAAAACTACCTCAACGGAAATACGAGGTATAGAAGAACTATCGCAAGAATTGAATCTTACCTGGCAAGTCCATGAGACAATTGACCATATGAGAAATAACGACGAAACCGTCGATATGTATTATATTCATTATGACCAAGTGATTAATAACGCTGCAAGTAAATGGCGCGTCATAGACAATGTGGCTTCTGCTAGTGTTTTTACGAATTCTCAGGTGCGGGTTGAATTGCCTAAAGCTGCCGTATATACAGAGCGTGTACGTATTGGTCTTGTGGATATATTTTCAACCCTTCCACATCATGTGTTCGTAGAACATTACGAGAGATCACCTATAAACTGGCTTATTTTAGAAGATGGAAAACGGGTTTGGAATGCACCACTCCCGATTTATGCAGAGGGTGATGAAAACTTCCATACAGAGCATTGGGGTATGGTATCTAGCGACATACTAGTGACGGAAATTGCCAGTATTGGAGAGGCGGAAGTTCAAGATTCGAATCTGCCAAGCTCTTTGATTGATATTCGAGTAGCAGACCTTGACCGTTTTCGTAAATTTCGTTGGGATGGGATTTACTATGAAGTTCCTAGTTCTTATGAACCATATCAGCCAAGGTCGTTCTGGAGAGTTCCAGCAGAACATATAGGACAACGATTTATTCGCTCGATTCACGAACAATTAGAAGAGCGTGGGTCGGAGTATGCAATCAGTTCTTATTTAGAGACAATGATGGTATTAAGTATGTATCACAACATAGCACAGCAAAATGAGGGTGGATTCTGGATAACATCACCTCGTTCTAACTGGTTATTTAAAGATTATGGAATTGACGCAGGTTTTTACGATACTAGATTTTCTACGGATGCAGCAGTCTTCCTTTTAGAAATGTATCAACAATACGGTACAGAGAAAGCCCTCGAAGCAGTCAATCGCTATCTAGACTTCTTACTTGCGTACGCCGTTGAATATTCTTTTGAGACTGAGAATAGTGGTCTACTAGTGCAGGATTATTTTCATCCGACCACTTCCCATGAACCTACACATGTTTCGCTGAATCATTTAGTGGCGGAGATGGAGTTTTTACTACTCTATCATCTTGCAACGTTGGAGAATGAATTTACCGTTGCGGAGGAAAGGCGCGCACAGATCTTGGATATTGCGTCTAGGATTCGCCAAGCTGTACATGATACGAACATGGACTGGGTCAAGGAGAATAATGATCTCTGGTATGCGTATCTGCCAAATGGGAAATACGGCCTTATGGACTACCCGCATTTAACACGCAATGACTTACGACGCTGTGTGAAAATTATCGAAGAGGTATGGGGCGAAGATGATCGCATCTTCCGCCAATTGATTCATTATAAGGAATTATATTTAAAAGAAAACAATTTACCTCTATGGTGAGTTGGGATATTCTTTGACTATTCTTTGACAAAAACGAATCAACGTAACGATAAAAATAAGGTTATTGCTATAGGCTAGAAGATGAATGATTGTATGAAACTTACGGTAAGCTAATATGTATAGGTCAAAATACCTACAAACTATATATTGGTAGATATTTAGAATCAGTACTTATTTTTCTGATATAGGACAGGCTGAGGAAGGATTTTACCCAGTTGATGTGGTATAGTATACAGTAACGCGATGGAAAGGTTCGTGATTCCGTGGTAGAAAAGAAAAAGAAAGAAAAAGAGAATCAAGCAACCGAGATTAATTTGAAAATGATTGATACAGTCATTAAAAAAACTATGGGTGCCATCGAAGAAAGCAAGAATCAGATTTATGAAATTGCTGAAGGTGCTCAAAAAGAAATGTTAAAACTGAAACAAGAGCTTACTCAAGTGCATCAAGAGGCATGTGAACTTGTAGATAAAGTCGATGAACTGGAGCGGGTATACCGTAAGTCGCGCAATCATTTAGCTCATGTGAGTAAGAATTTCCGCAATTATTCTGAGGAAGATATTAAGCGAGCGTATGAAGACGCGAATAACCATCAAATTGAACTCATGCTATCTCGTGAGAAAGAACAGCGCTTGCGTTTGCGACGCGATGAGTTACAAATTCGTCTGAAGAATCTTGGAGACACCGTTTCCAAAGCTGAAACGTTTATCACGCAAGTCGGTGCAGTCCTCGGCTATTTAACTGGAGATTTAGCGAACATCAGTGATTTCTTAGAAACGGCTCAACAGAAGCAGATGATGGGAATTCGAGTCATTCAATCACAGGAAGAAGAGAGAAAACGTGTTGCGCGTGAAATCCATGATGGGCCTGCGCAGCTTTTAGCTAATGTGGTACTACGTTCAGAAATTTGTGAGCGACTGCTAGATCGTGATATAGAGCAAGCACGGAAAGAATTGCATGAATTGAAGGATGCGGTACGAAGTAGCTTGGCAGAAGTCCGCAAAATCATATTTGACTTGCGCCCGATGGCGCTAGATGACTTAGGACTCATTCCGACCTTGCGCAAATACCTCATACAGTTTGAGGAGAGAAACGGCGTCGCTACGGATATGAAAGTCTATGGAAAAGAAGAGAAACTTGAGTCTGCGGTAGTCATAGCTGCATTCCGATTGATTCAAGAATGTCTAAATAACACAGCAAAACATGCGTATGCTAAGAATGTGAATTTGAAAATTGAGTTCCGAAAGGACAAGCTGGCGATGATTATTGCCGATGATGGAATGGGTTTTAAAGTAGAAGAAGCTTTAAGAGCTGGAACAGATAGCTTCGGGATAATCGGCATGCGAGAACGTATCGATTTGTTGCAGGGTACGATGGAATATGATACAGACGTTGGAAAAGGTACGAAAGTATACTTTCAGATACCAATCCACCCGGTAGAGTAGAATAGAAGGAGGAGATATAGATGATTCGTTTATACATTGCAGATGATCATGTCCTATTTCGTGAAGGGCTTGTCAGAATCTTTGAACTAGAAGAAAAAATAGAGGTAGTCGGTCAAGCCGCTGATGGGGAGCAAGCGATTCGTGAAGTAATGAGTATCCAACCGGAAGTCGTGTTGATGGACATTAACATGCCTAAGGTTACAGGCGTAGAAGCAACAAAAAAAATTAAAGAACAATTCCCTGAAGTGAAAATCATTATTTTATCGATTCATGACGACGAATCGTATATCTTTGAAACGATTCGAGCAGGAGCATCTGGATATTTATTAAAAGATGTAGAGGGTCGCGTATTACTGGATGCGATTACACATGTGGCAAACGGAGGGTCATTTATCCATCCGCGAGTTACTTCGAAAGTCCTTAAGGAATTTGCTCGTTTGAGCGAAGAAGCTGAATATAACCAAGAATTCTCTCGTACAGATGATGTACTGCAAGGCAGAGACTGGGAAGATCTATTGACTCATCGTGAGCAAGAGATCCTTACCTTAATGGCTCGCGGAATGTCCAATCGCGATGTCAGTGAAGCGTTGTTCATCAGCGAGAAAACAGTGAAAAACCATGTCAGCAACATCTTCCAAAAGATGCAAGTCCGCGATCGTACACAAGCAGTTATACAAGCCATCAAACAAGGTTGGGTTAAGGTATAATTGTGTTATGTGAAGCATATAAGAACACTAGTATAAGATTGTAGTGTAGATAGAAATATCTAAAGTTTGGAAAGTGTAAGACTGATTGAAGGGATGGGTTCATATGTTTGGACTTGTAACAGATAGTACGGCAACCTTGTCTGAGGAAGAACAAAGCTTTAGCCAGGCAGCCATAGTGCCATTATCTATTTTATTAGAAGGTCAATCGTTCCGTGAAGGAATCGACATCACCAATCATGAATTTTACGATAGGATTCAGAAGACGAAAGATATTCCGAAGACATCCCAGCCTGCCGTTGGAGATTTTATACAAGCATATAATGGCTTAAAAGAAAAAGGGATTTCAGAAATTTTATCGATTCATATTTCTACTGGAATCAGTGGCACATTGAATTCAGCAAAAGCTGCCGCGGAGCAGATTAAGGATTTGACTGTCCATTTCCTTGATACGAAGAGCCTTTCACGACCGATTGGACATTTAGTCATGAAGGCAGCGAATTTGCGCGAACAAGGCAAGTCGATAGAAGAAGTAAAGTCAACATTGCAGGAAATCATTGATTCGATTCGTGTATATTGTTCTGTAGGTGACTTAGAGTTCCTACATAAAGGCGGTCGAGTGAGTGGAGTCGCATATTTTCTAGGATCGCTATTGAATATCTGTCCAATTGTGTTTGTGAACAAAGAAGGCGTAATTGTTGCACATGAGAAGGTGCGTACATTTAAAAAAGCTTTAGATAAATTGGCAAGTTATGTGGAACAGGCAATATCTGAGGAGAAACGCCCAAATCTTCCACTAGTGAACATCCTTCATGCTGCTAACGAAAAGGATGCTTTGTCATTACAGAATATAATCCTAGAAAAATTCCCTAGCATTCGCACGGAAGTCCGTAGCTTGACGCCAGTGATTGGCTCTCACACTGGTATGGGTACCATCGGTCTAGCGATTTTGTTCGATGAATAGAAGCCCCTATCTCGTTCGTTGTGAAGATTTAGTTCGGAATCAAGGAAGTATTGAGACTAAAGTAGTTGCTCTTGCAACTGATAATGGGACGATGAAAGATTTAGAAATGACATTGGGTGATTCCGATATGTTGTTACTGAAAAAGAAAGTTCTTGGAATTCTAGGTGCGCGAAGACTGACACTACCTGAACTCGTCACTTCGATTCACCACGAAACGCAAGAAATGTTGCAAGGAAACCATGAGCCCATCTATCAAGTGCTAAATTTCTTGCATAAGCAAAATCACATAATCATTCAACCTGCCATTCAACAAGACAATAATGGCAGGTTTTTTTGTGGCCGCTGTCTTCAATTTACTCATATCATCATGCAACAATGTGGGGCCTGTGGAGAGCCCTGTCCTGTATGTACCGCCTGTGCTGTTTATGGGGAAACACGGGGTTGTATACCTCTGATTGCAGCACACAAGCGGAGCGCTCAGGAAGTGTTTAAGGGTGAACGACAAAACGGAGAACTACGCGAAGAACAAAGCAATCCGCTTTACCCGCATCCATTATCCGACCTTCAGGTTACGGCTAGCAAACGAATTGCGACCATTGTTGAAAACGGAAAGAGTGGATTACTATGGGCGGTCTGTGGGGCTGGGAAGACGGAGTTGATTTTTGAGACAATTGCAGAAGAGAGAATAAAAGGGAAGAAAGTCCTTGTTACTACCCCGCGAAAAGACGTGGTCTTTGAACTATTTCCGAGATTTCAAGCCGCTTTCCCTAGCGATGTAGTACACGCAGTGTTTGGTGGTAGCCAGGACAAGCATAAAGCTGCAGATATTACGATTGCCACAACACATCAACTGATTCGATATGTTGACGATGCTTTTGACCTAGTCATCATCGATGAAACGGATGCTTTTCCCTATGCTGGCGACCCGGTGCTCTATCAGCATGCGCATCGACTAGGAAGGCAATTTGTATATATGACAGCTACACCTAATCAAGACTTGATTCATCAAGTGGAGAAAGGGCAGTTAGCTTTGGTTACGTTATTTCAACGTCACCATCAGCAACCTTTGCCAGTTCCGACTTGGGTCCGTTGCACTAGCTATGAAGCAAATATTTTGTGCACGAATATCAAGGGTATGATTCGTAATGTACTTCAAATATTACAGTACAATTCAAAGAACCGACAAATACAGGATGCAACTAATAGTGCATCTCAGCATAGAGTGCCTCGCCTCTCAAGGGACTTTATAAAAGTATTAGAACAACTACCGTGCGAAGGCGTAGTGATGTTTTTCGTCCCTTCGATAGCAAAAGGCAAATGGTTACACAGCCAATTAAGTCTGTATATAACTTCTGAGCAGTTGTCAATCGAGCTTACATTTGTATATGCCAGTGATCCGGAGCGAGTAGAGAAAATCAGTGATCTTCGTAATGAACGATATCAATGGATAATTTGTACAACGATTTTGGAGCGTGGCGTAACAATACCGAATTCCCATGTAGTTGTAATCGATGCGGAACATAAGGTATTCACGAAATCGACATTAATACAAATCGCCGGTCGAGTAGGAAGGACTGTAACTCACCCTAACGGCAATGTGATTTTTATGGGCAAGTATTTGCATAGACCAATTCAAAACGCAATTGATGAGATTCAAGGGATCAATAAAGCGGCTGCTACACTGAGGACTAGATAAATTATGATGACTCTGAGTTCAACTGAGTTCTGTGAGATATCACAAATTAGGAACATAATGGATCTAGGTGGAATGATCTAAGTTCTATATCGATTTTAATGCTATAGTGGAGGTTGGATATGGGAACTTTAAAAGATTGGTTACAAGTGAGTTTGGATCTGTTATTTAACGTACCACCAGATTGCTCCCTATGTTCAGGAAAAATCTCATCAAATCATTTTCTTGAATACCCGATCGATTCACTATCTACAATTATCAATGGGCATAAAGAAAACTTAAAAATAGGGAAACAAGATTTACTGTATATTGCGAGGATTGAAGCAGATTTGAAGAATAAGGTCTGTCGCGAGTGTACTACACAGATTCCTATTATCTGCGGTTCTTATTGTGAGGTCTGCGGGCGCAAGACGGATCAACATATATGTAATGACTGCAAGGGTAATGGAGAACGGAATTTCATATATTCCAGGGCCGCTACCCAATACTCTGAATTTATGCAGCAGATGATTCATCTTTGGAAATATCGAGGGAATCGCCAAGTGGGGATTTTTTTAGAATCATTAATAAGTCATGCGTACCGAAGATACTTTCATAGCATACCCATTGATAAGATTGTTCCAGTTCCACTACATAGGAATCGCTTGGCAGAACGAGGATTTAATCAAGCGGAATATTTAGCGAATGCTGTTTCGAAATGTAGTGGGATTCCGGTATGCACTCATTTACAGAGAGTTGAAGAAACGGAGAAGCAGAGCAAAAAAACGAAACAAGATCGCGCCCGCTCTTTGGCTGATGCCTTTCGTTATATTGAGTATATTAGTGATGATCGATGTAGTGATGATAATGTATTTAGTTCTGATAAAGAGGATTTAAAGAATCAAAAAATTCTTATCATAGACGATATCTATACAACTGGGACAACGATAGACTCTTGTGCCAAAGTATTGCGTGACGCTGGAGCGTCAGAGGTGTATGCGTTAGTTCTATCGCGATAAAGATGAAGAGTGCCGCCAAGCTTTACCCACAAGGGGTACAGGCGAAATAAGTGCAACTAAACTTCAGGTAGAGTAAAAACTCCATCTGAACTAAGTTTTCTTTATTTTCAATCCCTAGGATAAGTGATATAATAGCCATAGTTCGATTCGGCATTATTGATTGATATTTCTACATGATTCTATTCAGAGCTTGAAGATATTAGTATGTAAGGCATAAAAATGATAGGGGAGCTGACTTTCATGGCACTTTCTAATTGTCCACGTTGTGGAAGATTATTTGATAACACATTTAAAGATATATGCCAACAATGCACCCATGAAGAGGAACAGTATTACCAGAAAGTAAGAAAGTATGTGAAGGAACACAAAGATTGCACAATTCATGAGGCAAGCGAAGCAACGGATGTGCCAGTCAAGTTGATTACTCGTTTTATTAAACAAGGTCGTATTAATCTGAAGAATAACCCGAATATGCTGTACCCATGTGAAGGATGTGGTGCTTTTATTGCAGCTGGTAGATTTTGCAATAGCTGTATGACAGACTTACAAAAAGGACTATCAGAAGCTGGCAAAAAACCTGAACCTGAGCTTAAAAAGCCACGTGAAGGGGATAATAAGACTGGTTACCACTTCGATAGTTTTAAAAAGCGGTAAAGAAAGATTTCATGTTACATAAAAGTTTAAAATAAAAAGTGTAAACAATTAATGAAAAAAGCCGATATTACAAGTATAACTTGTATGTCGGTTTTTGTATTTTGTCGCAATAAGTAAGAAACCGATTGATGAAGGAGTGACGCATAATGAAAATTAACGATTTAGGCCGTGTGGGAGCAATCCAGGCATATCAAAAAGCAAATAAGGCGCAAGGAGCAAAGAAGGCTGAAGCTAAAAAGGATGAGCTTCAAATTTCAAAAGCTGGGCAAGAACTATTGCAAGTACAGAAAAGCGATATTTTAAATCCTTCTAGCCGTGCGGAAAAAGTAGAGCGATTGAAGGAACAGTATGAAAGTGGAACATACCAAGTGAATTCTAAAGTTGTCGCTGAGAAGATGCTTCAAGAAAATTCGTGGTTGTTGAAATAGTTTGATGTATCTCCAACCCGAAGGAACGGACAGGAGGTTTTTCTGTGAAATTTATTGAAAAATTTTATGAGATTTTGCGCGATCAACTAGCTCATCACGAAAAATTATTATCCCTAAGTCAAGAGAAGAAGACGATCCTTATTAGTGGTTCTTTAGCAGACTTAGAGAAAATTGTGAAAGAGGAGCACAAGTTGATTCAGGACGTTCGCTATATGGAGAAGGATCGCCATGCAATGGTCCTGCAATTAGCAGAATCTTTAAAGATTAGCCCTGACGATATTACTATTTCTTTTTTGACAAATGTAGTGCAAGATGAGGTTGTCAAACAAAGACTAGGGAAGATAAAATCGGATTTAGAAGAAGTTGTGCAAGAATTAGCAAAAATCAACGAGTTGAATGCAAAACTTTTACAGCAATCATTAGACTATATTCAAACAACTATTGAGGCAATTACAGAGGACCCGGACCAAGATTTAACATATTCTAAACCAGTAGCGAATAGTAGTCTGAAAAAAGGTAAGAGTGTATTTGATGCAAGAACATAGTAATTAATGGAACTTATATAATGCAAGGACGCCTCAATCTGCAAGGATGCAGACATTAGACGTAGTATAGACATAGATTGAGAGAGGTGTACTAGAGTGAGATCGACTTTTCATGGGCTTGAAGTAAGTAAACGCGGAATATTTGCACAGCAATCAGCCCTACATGTAACCGGGCATAATATTGCGAACGCGAATACAGAAGGCTATACACGACAAGTTGCCAATATGAGAACTTCACCAGCCATACCTTACACTGGGATGCAGATGAGTAAGAATCCTGGCTTATTAGGTACGGGTGTTGACGTTGCTGATATTCTAAGACTGCGCGAAGATTACTTAGATATGCAATTCCGTGGTGAGCAAAAGCATCTTGGTTACTGGGAAGCTAGAAAAGATACATTATCTAAAGTTGAAATGGTTCTTAATGAACCTTCCGATACAGGATTACAAGCAACACTTGATAAGTTTTGGACATCGTGGCAGGATTTAGCGAAAGAGCCTGAAGCTTCTTCTGCCCGTGCAGTAGTTCTCGAGCGTGCATACGCTTTGACAGAGACCCTTGGTGCTATTCGTACAGGTTTAGTAGAGCACCAGCGAGATATGAACTCGGTAATAGCGATTAAAACAACAGAAATCAACTCAATCACAACACAGTTACGAGACATAAATGACCAAATTGGACGTGTGGAACCGCATGGCTATAGAGCGAATGATCTTAAAGACCAACGCGATGTGTTAATTGATCAATTGTCACGATTAGTGAATGTTGATGCGGTTCAACCAGTGTTATTCCCAGATGGTAGAGATACTGGTATGGTTCGAGTTATGGTAGGGGATGTTGCAATCGTTGACGGACGTCAAAGGGCTGAAATGACAGTAGCCGAGAACGAGGAAACTGGCTTATTCGATGTGAATCTGGCTGGCGCCCCTGTTCGATTAAACCGTGGAGAATTACAAGGTTTACTAGAGTCTAGAGGAATTAGTACATTAAATGACCCGGAAGACCCAGAATCAGGGTATGGAGTGAATGGGATTCTACCTGATGTTCTTAGGCACTTGGATATTCTGGCAACAGAATTTGCTTCTCATATTAATGAAATTCATAGTACGGGATTAACCCTAGATGATATCAATAATGGTCGGACTTTAGCGGACGGCGATAAGCTGATGTTTTTTATTGATAAGGATCACTATAACCAAACAGGGGAGTATATTCAGCCGCGGAATGCAGGAAGTTTTATGGTGCATCCGCATATTCAAGGGAGTCTGGATAAGATTGCTGCAGGTAGAGAAGTGATTCAGGCAGATAATACTTCTAGTCCATCCTATGAGGGTGATGGCAGGAATGCAAGTGCAATAGCTTCTATTAAATTTAAGATTATCGCAGGTTTACCTGAAACTGCAACTTTTGATGATTTTTATAGAAACCTTATTGCTAGAATTGGTGTTCAGGCTACGGAAGCCGATCGCTTAATGAATAACTCACAAGTTCTCGCTGACCAAGTCGACAACCGTCGCCAATCAATATCAGGCGTTTCACTGGACGAAGAAATGGCCAACATGATTAAATTCCAACACGCATACAATGCATCAGCGCGTGCAATCACAAATATAGATGGCATGTTAGATACGATTATTAACAGAATGGGATTAGTAGGAAGATAATATGATCCTAAATAAGGTAGGTGAACGATAGTGCGCGTAACCCAATCAATGCTCAATACGAATATGCTTCGCAACTTAAATAAGAGTATGCGAGGAATGGATAGATATCAAGAAATGCTAGCATCAGGGAAGAAGGTCAATAAGCCTTCCGATGACCCTGTTTCAGCTGTGCGCTCGATGTACCACCGAACGTCGATTACTGAAATTGAGCAATTTCAACGCAATACAACGGAAGCGTTAAACTGGATGGAGCTTACAGATCAAACGCTTGATTCTGCAGTAAATGTGTTGCAAAGAGCACGGGAATTATTAGTGCGTGGAGCAACAGATACTATGGATGACGCATCGAAGCATGCGATAGCTCAAGAATTACGCCAATTGAAAGATCAGCTGGGGACGTTAGCGAATACTACGATTGGTGGTAGGTATATTTTTGCTGGGACAGATACGAAAACCGCACCCTATAATAATGCCGTTGTTGTCCCTCCAGGAGATCCATTATATAGTAAGATTCCTGGTTCATTTACGAATGAAAACCTAGCGGAGATAAAAATTGAAATGGGAAAAGAAATTTTCTTGCCAGTAAATATGCCTGGGGTAATACTATTTGGAGATTCCAGTGTACCAGGTGATGATCGAGAAAGTATCTTCCGAGTATTAGATGACATTGTTCTAGCTTTAGAAGGGGACTCGAATGAAGATATTAGCGGTTTCATATCAAATCTAGAACAAAATCTTGATCATATTATCTCTAAGCGTTCAGAATTAGGTGCTAAGATTAATCGTATTCAGCTTGTTCAACACCGTTTAGTTGACAGTCATTACAGTTCGACGCAACTCCTTTCTGATGCAGAAGATGCTGATATCCCGAAAGTAATTACGAATCTTAAGAATCAAGAAAATGTGCACCGTGCGGCACTTTCGACAGGCGCTAGAATTATTCAGCCATCGTTAATGGACTTTTTAAGATAAATTTTTAATGATTGTTGAAGGTATGCATTTCATATAATGTATATCTTTTTCTACATAACAGAAGATACTATTTTCATTGAGTATAAAGATTTTGCTTGCTAAGCACGATGGAGGTGGTTTGATGAACATCCCTATGATACAAATAACACAACAATCTGCTAAGTTACAAACAGAAACTGAGCAGGGTCACTTCCAAATGCAACAAAGACCCGCAGATATTCAGATTCATCAAAAACCCTCAAACCTGAACATGCATACAGAGCACGCTAAGATTTTTATTGATCAACGGCAAGCTTTTAGTGAAGTTGGATTAAAGCATATTTTCTCTAAAATAAAAGAGTATGCGGATAAAGGTAGAAGTCAAGCGCTGAGGGGAATCGCTAGAATTGCTCAAGACGGGGATCGTATGGCTGCTATTCATATTCAAAGCAACCCTTTTGCAGAATTTGCTAGGCGAGATCAGACGAAACGAGTGGACTATAATATTAAGTTTGCACCGAGCTTTGGTTCTGTAAAATTTAATTACCAACCAACAAAGACGCATTTTAACGTAGAGCCACATCAAATAAATACAGATGTGAATATTAATATGCCTGCAAGACAATATACACCTGGCAAGGTAAAATCTTATCTAGTGCAGAAAAACCAAATCCATTTCGATGTAGCGGGTACTAATGTGAACACGAATTTTTAAAAGAAAATTACTAAGGCATTCCAATCTAAGTGAGATAGGAATGCCATATTTTGTTTACATAAACAGAAACATATAATTGTAAAAAAGTGCTTGTATCTATGGTATAATACTAACTGTATATATTGTTATATTAGCAATCTTATATAAGAAATATTTTATTCGCAATCAAAATAAAGCTAGTATTGTATTTAATAAAAGTATCTCAATTTAGTGCGAAATATAATTCATAAAAATTTAGTTATACATTGAGAGGAGTATTTAGATGAAGGTACTGTCTACAAGACTAGGAGCACTAGAAATTGCACAAGATCAAATCATTACATTCCCAAAAGGAATTCCCGGGTTTGAAGAAGAGAAGGGGTTCGTGCTAATCCCTGCAGGACAGGATAATCCTTTTAATTTCCTACAATCTATTCAAGAAGCGGATTTATGTTTTATATTAACGGAACCTCATTTGTTTTTTAATGATTATGAGGTGGAAATCTCAGAAGAAATCCAAGAAGTACTATCGATTCAAAAAGCAGAAGACGTGCTTGTTTACTCCATCGTTACAATTAAAGATGATTTGCAGAAAGCTACAGCAAATCTCCAAGCGCCGGTAGTTATTAATATGAATAACAAACTTGCAAAGCAGTTTATTCTCAATGATCAACGTTTTACAACAAGACAACCATTGTTTCCTCAAAATGCATGTCCTCAAGTTGTTTCTAGTAAAGAAGCTGCATGTACGAAGGAGGACTAAAGGATGCTAGTATTGTCTCGTAAGAAAAACCAGTCGATTAAAATTGGAGATAACGTTGAAATTAGCATATTAGGGATTGATGGAGACGTTGTAAAAATAGGGATAGATGCTCCGAAAAGCGTCTCTATTCTTCGTAAGGAGTTAATAGATGAAGTTACAGCGGCAAACCGTGAATCTGTAAGTTCGATGGTTGATATTAAAGATTTTAAAATAAAATGATTAAAAACATACTTTGATATGCAAAATAGAGAAAACGAGAGATAAATGTGGTAATATCCATGTGGCACTGGAAAAACAGGGTTATTTAAGATTTAATAGAAACTCAGATAATCCGATAATAGAAACAAGAAAATAAAACAGGGAATTGAGGCGGCCGACTCATGAAACTGTTTTACCTTAAATTTTGCAGCAATGCTGCTAATAAAACATCAACCACATGGATGTGGGATGAAAACTCAAGGAGGAATTTACAATGAGAATTAATAACAACATTATGGCAATGAACTCGCACCGTAACTTAAGCATGAACAACGCTTCTGGTGCAAAATCAATGGAGAAATTATCATCTGGTTTCCGTATTAACCGTGCTGGTGACGATGCTGCTGGTCTTTCAATCTCTGAGAAAATGAGAGCTCAGGTTCGTGGATTAAACCAAGCGAGCCGTAACGCGCAAGACGGTATTTCTTTAATTCAAACTGCTGAAGGTGCATTGAACGAAACACATGCAATTCTTCAACGTATGAGAGAACTTGCTGTTCAATCTTCAAACGACACGAACGTAACTGCTGACCGTACAGCTCTTCAAAAGGAAGTAAATGAGCTAGCGAAAGAAATCAATCGTATCGCTGAGAACACTGAGTTTAACACTAGAGTACTATTGAGTGGTGCATCTGCATCTGCAGGATTAAAGATTCACATTGGAGCTAATCAAAGCCAAGAGTTAGAAATCAATATTAACGATATGACTGCAAATGCATTAGGTGTAAGTGGTACTGTAGCTGGTACTGGTATCAGCATTTCAGGTCAAACATCAGCGAGTGCGGCTATCGATACAATTAACTCTGCGATTACAACTGTATCTGAGGAAAGATCTAAGCTAGGGGCTCTTCAAAACCGCTTAGAGCACACAATTAAGAACTTAGACAATGCGTCTGAGAACTTACAAGCTGCAGAATCTCGTATTCGTGACGTAGATATGGCGAAAGAAATGATGAGCTTCACTAAGCAAAACATTCTTTCTCAAGCTGCAACTGCTATGTTAGCTCAAGCTAACCAAGCTCCGCAATCAGTACTTCAATTACTAGGATAATAGTAAAAAGTAAATACTAAGATTAGCCATAGGCTGACCAATTTGAAGTTGGTCAGCCTATATTTATACTATCAGAATGTAGAAGGGAATTGATTGTATGGATGTTAACAAGCAACTTATTGATGAAAGCATAGAAAGCTTTCGAGAATATCTGCCTAAACTCATTAAAGGTTCTGAACAAGTCTTAGAGTACTTCCAATCCCAACAAGATGGTGAAGCATTTTCGACGTTAGTTTACGTTATTGAAGGCTTGCAGTGGACGTTAGATTTAGTCTCTTTAATAAGTCCACATTTAGAAAGTAAAGGCATTATCATTGAAGAAAGTAGAATTACAGAAGTAATGAACGATTTTCACCAAGCATTGGAAAATCAGGATTTAGTTTTAATATCTGACATTTTAGAGTATGAAGTATTGGAAATACTAAGAGAGTGGTTAAATTCATTAAATAAACATTAGAAGATTATGGTGATAACATGTATTTAAATCAAAATTTAACACTTTTAAAAATGTATAAATCTAGATTACATGATCAGTTGTTAATTAGGGCAATTGGTATAAGTACAGAGATAGAGCTTGAAACAACAAGGACTAATGAAACAACAGCGAAAGTTGCTTTGTTAAATCGTAAAATTTATTTGCATAGCAAATATGATCCTATAAAAGAAGCAGAGAAGTTTGCGATAGAGAATTATAGCGAAGAATTTGACGGGTTTTTAGTCATAGGATTCGGGTTAGGCTATCACATTAAAGAGCTACAAAAGAAATTAAAAATAAACCAAAATATAGATATCATTGAGAGTAATATAGACATCTTACGAACAGCGTTTGATGCCAATAATTTAGAAGAATTGATTATTGATAAAAGAATTAATATTTACTATGAGAATAGTATTCAGGGATATACTTATCGCTGCAAAGAATTGCTTGGGAAAAAGAATACGAAAATCCTGATTCATAATCCTTCTTTACAAGCATTTCCTGATTTCTTAACGGATATTAAATATCTAATAGAAGAATATAGGATGAAAGAACAAACGGCAAGAAGTCATTCTGATTTATTAGAATATAATTTTCATCATAACATTAAAAAATTCGATTATCCTGTCGACAGTATGTTTAACCAGTTCAAGTGTTTACCTATAATTGTAGTGTCGGCGGGTCCGTCTTTAGATAAAAATAAGCATTTACTAAAACAATGTAAAAATAAAGCTATTGTTATAGTAGTT
Organism: Desulfuribacillus stibiiarsenatis; assembly: GCF_001742305.1. NCBI lineage: Bacteria > Bacillati > Bacillota > Desulfuribacillia > Desulfuribacillales > Desulfuribacillaceae > Desulfuribacillus > Desulfuribacillus stibiiarsenatis. Next base: position 51,384 of record NZ_MJAT01000001.1, read on the forward strand.
GGTCGAGCAGCTATAACAGTAGTTCAATCTGGTTTAGTACCCGATTTCATTGTAATTACGGAGCCAAAGCCAAAGTCTTTTTATCAAATTCGCTCTATAAAAGAAGCCCAGGATATTCCTGTCATTGCCTTATCGTCTGCTGATAAAGAAATATTTGATAGCTATCCTGGACTTAAACTAATTGCATTTCAAACGGGTTTTCAACCGGCAGAAGAATATGCACTAAACAACAATCGCAAAATCAATGATACTGGTGGATCGGTAGCTACAACAGCCTTAGACGTAGCACTTATGTTTGGTGGTAATCCTATTGTTTTTATGGGACAAGATTTGGCGTATACAGAAGGCAGAACACATACTGAAGGAACATGGCACAGAAAAGTTGAAGATTTGTCTAATATGAGAGAAGTTCAAGGATATTATGGAGAAAAAGTGTATACGACAAAAAACTTAAATATCTATCTTCGCTGGTTTGAAGATAAAATTTTGAGAAATCCCAATACTACGTTTATTAATGCGACTGAAGGTGGGGCTCGAATTAAAGGAACAATTCAAATGTCATTACAGGATGTAATAGACAAATTTATCATAAATAATAGTATTGATATAAAATCAATCGTTACAAAGGCTATTCAAAAGTATAATAAAGAGAAATAATAGATATTGGATGTGATGTAATGTTTGAAGGAAAGAAAATATTAATTACTGGTGGCACAGGAACAATAGGACAAGCAATGGTCGATCGATTGCTCCTAATGAAGCCCGAAGTGATTCGTATTTTTAGTCGTGATGAATACAAACAATTCCAGATGAAAGAAAAGTATCGCGAACATGAAAACATACGTTTCTTACTTGGAGACATCAGGGATAAAGAAAGACTTGGTCGTGCTATGAACGATATAGACGTTGTTTTTAGTTTGGCTGCTTTGAAGCACGTTCCGGCCTGTGAATACGATCCTTATGAAGCTGTGAAAACAAACGTTATAGGTACACAGAATATAATAGCCTGCGCCCTTGAACATAACGTTAAAAAAGTGATATATGCAAGTAGTGATAAGGCTGTTTCACCAACTAACACAATGGGGGCAACAAAACTATTAGCAGAAAGACTTGTATCATCCGCTGATTATTCTAAAGGCAAGGCCAAGACTATATTTTCTGCTGTTCGTTTTGGAAACGTTATTGGTTCTCGAGGTTCAGTGATTCCTTTGTGGAGAGAACAAATTATCCGAGAAAAGAAGATTACTATTACAGAGCCTGACATGACGAGATTTATGATGTCTATTTCAGAGTCAGTAGAACTACTTTTGGAAGCTTGCGAAAAATCGTCAGGCGGCGAAATATTTGTACTTAAAATGCCAATCATTCGCCTGATAGATCTTGCTTATGCTTTGATTGATGTGATATGTGAAGAGGTCAACATCTCACCCTCAGAGATAACAATACAACAAATTGGACTGCGCACAGGGGAAAAGATGTACGAAGAGTTAATGACAGAAGACGAATCTTTATACGCAGTAGAATATGAAAAAATGTTCGCTGTACAGAGGACATATAGTAATAATCACACAAATAACAAAAGTCCTAAGAGCTATAGTTCCTATGGTCAAGATGTATTATCGATTACTGAAATCTACCAGCTTATCAAGAGTGCATTAAATAGCTACTGCCCTATGATGGAGGAAGTTAAATGATTTTAGTTGTAGGTGGAGCGGGTTATATTGGTTCACATGTTGTTAAGCAACTATATAAAAATGGGCAAGATGTCATTGTGTTTGATAATTTTAAGAATGGTCATCGTGAATTTGCAAAATGGGGCAAATGTTTTGAAGGGGACCTTAATGATATACATACTCTAAATCAATTGTTTGAAACTAACCAGATTAATTCAGTCATTCATTTTGCAGCCTATGCTTATGTGAATGAATCAGTTATGGACCCACAAAAATATTATCTAAATAATGTAATGGGAAGTTTGAATTTACTAAAAGCTATGCTTACCCATAATGTGAAGGAGATAGTTTTTTCATCTACTTGTGCAACCTATGGAAATCCAACATATATACCAATTACAGAATGCCATATACAAAAACCAATAAATCCATATGGATGGTCGAAACTTATGATTGAACAAGTGATTAAAGACTATCACCATGCTTATGGTTTACAGTATGCAATCTTACGGTACTTCAATGCTGCTGGAGCAGATATTGAAGGTGAGGTAGGGGAATGGCATGAGCCTGAGACTCATTTGATACCAATTATTTTACAAGTGGCATTAGAGGAAAAGGATTCGGTTCAAATTTTTGGAACTGACTACGAAACTCCAGATGGAACTTGTATTAGGGATTATATTCATGTTATGGATTTAGCCGATGCGCATATAAAGGCAATGAATTATATTAAAGGAACGCAACAATCAGAAGTATTTAATCTTGGTACAGGGAATGGCTTTTCGGTAAATGAGGTTATCAATACCGCGCGAAGCATAATAGAGAAGCCGATAAGAGTTGTAGAGAGTCAAAGAAGACCAGGCGATCCAGCTATTCTTATTGCTAATAGTAATAAAGCAAATAACTTATTAAAATGGGAACCTCAATACAGTGACTTGAGAACGATTATTAGCAGCGCTTGGAAATGGCAACAGATATTAAGTATGAAGTAGGTGATGCAATGGGTAAGAATATTCTAATTACTGGTGGAGCAGGTTTTATTGGTTCACATCTAAGTAAAAGATTAGTGAAAGAGGGCCATAATATTATCTGTCTAGATAATTGCTTTACAGGCAGCAAGTCTAATATTCAGGAATTATTACATTTAAATAATTTTAATTTTATGTATCACGATATTACGAATCCTATAGAGATTGATGAACCAATTGATCAAATATATAATCTTGCATGCCCTGCAAGTCCAATTCATTATCAACATGACCCTGTAAAAACTGTTAGAACTAATGTAATGGGTGCAATTAATGTATTAGAACTAGCGAGAAGAAAGAATGCTACTGTGTTTCAAGCTTCGACTTCTGAGGTCTATGGCGATCCCACTGTGCATCCGCAAGTAGAAGAATACTGGGGAAATGTGAATCCAATTGGACTTAGGAGCTGCTATGATGAAGGTAAGCGTTGTGCAGAAACGCTATTTTTTGACTATCACCGTCAATATGGAGTCAAGATTAAGGTAGTTAGAATCTTTAACACTTACGGTCCTAATATGCATCCTAATGATGGCCGTGTAGTTAGTAATTTCATTCTTCAAGCCATTCGTGGAGAGGATATTACAATTTATGGTGATGGGGGCCAAACTCGGTCATTTTGTTACGTCGATGATTTAGTAGAAGGTTTTATATGCATGATGAATTCAGACGAGGAATTTATTGGTCCTGTTAATCTTGGAAACCCAGGAGAATTTACAATCAAGGAACTTGCAGACATTGTTATAGAAATGACAAATTCAGCATCAAAAGTTACTTATAAAGATCTGCCGCAAGACGATCCCAAACAGAGAAAACCAGATATTTCTTTAGCAATGGAAATGCTTAAGTGGGAACCCACGATTCCTTTGAAAGAAGGTTTACTAAAGACGATTTCATACTTTTTAACTTTAGAGGGTGATACAAGTGATGTTTTTACAAGAAAACCTGAAGTTATTAAAAGCGTTTAATAGCGATTTATATGAGTTTGCAAAGAAAGATAATGAATATATTGGTAGTGATGCAGCTAACATTATTACATCGAAAATAGGTATTCCTTCTCTTCAAATTCATAGAGAAAATAAAAATATGTTAATACATAGTAAGTATGATCCATTAAAAGAAGCTGAATCGTTAATTGAAAGAAGTAGTGAGGAAATAAAGCAATACACACATGTACTATTTTATGGTATGGGGTTAGGATATCATATTGAATATTTTGCTAAAGCTTATCCAGATAAAAGAATATCGATTTATGAACCAAATCAATCTGTATTTAATGCATTCTTAAATTCAAATTCATTAAATAAATTCCCATTAAAAAATATAGAATTCTTTTATATTGAGTCAGCAGAATCTGATTCAAACGCGTTCTTGCAGAATTTGGCTTACCAAATGTATGAGCCAGTTATGCTATTTGTATTACCAAGTTACCAGCAGGTTTTTCCCGATAATATACAAAACTTTACAAAATGTTTCATAGAGATTATACGGAACCAAAAGCTTCAATATAAAGTTCAGTTAGCATTTGGAAAACGCTGGGTAATTAACAGTTTGTTTAATCTGCGCGAAACTTTCAACAGCAAAAACATATTTAACGATACTGATAAATATTTTCGAAATAAACCTGTAGTAGTTGTATCTGCTGGACCTTCTTTAGAGGAAGAATATGAAAATTTACGCTATATAAAAGAGAACCATCTAGCTTTTATATTTTCTGTAGGGTCTGCTTATAAAGCATTATTAGCTCAAAAAATTATACCAGATGCTATTTTAACTTATGACCCGCAAAAGCATAACTATGAGGTTTTTTCGATGCTATATCATCAGAACATTACTCAAGTGCCATTGATTTATGGAACGAGTGTTGGATTTGAAACGTTAGAAATGTATAAGGGGCCTAAAATGCACTTTTTTACAAGTGCTGATACGGTTTCAAATTATTATTTAAAAGATATAAATAGCAAATCAACGAAAGTAATAAATGATGCTCCTACTATAGCTGCCATTACGATGCAAATCGTTGCTGAATTGGGCGCTAATCCAGTGATTCTAGTTGGGCAGAACCTAGGGTTTAAAGACAACAAGTTTTATGCAGGAGAAGTTGAATATCATAGTAGAACCTCTTCGATAGTTGCAGAAGATTTAGAAGATCTTATAGAGGTCGAAGATGTGAATGGGGACAAAATTGCAACTAACCGTGGCTTTAATACCATGAGAAAGGACTTAGAAACATATATTGCATCATATCCCAATCTAAAAGTAATAAACACCACAAGAGGCGGTGTGAAAATTGCGGGGACTATCTATCAAGAGCTTACTGAGGTAATTCATAAAGAACTATTAAATAGCAATCTATCTATAGAAATAAATGAGTGGCACCATACTCCAGAATTACCATCTTATGATAATGTGTGTATTAAGGATAAAGTTGAGTCGATGGAATATTCCATCCATAATTTTCGAATTCAGTACAGAAAAATTAATAAATTAATACATAAGATGAGAAAAACAAATATATTACAAAATGATAAGGATATACGTACTAATATAGCTGCAGTCAACAATGAAGTTAAAAGTCTCCTAGACACAGACTTTTTTAAGGTGTATTTATCGCTTCCTTTGAAATATCATACTGAAAATCTTGTAAAAAGAATTTTAGGGTTACAATTTATTGATGATTTACAAGTAAAATCGCCGAAAATTTTAGGTTATATCACTAGCTACTTAGACTACGTTAAGCAGACAAGCGAAGAATTAATCCCGTATATTCAAGTTGCAAGCAAGCAAGTAACGGATAAACATAACGAAAACAATCTATATTTAAGTGACTCAGGAGTATTTTCTTATGAGGGTAAATGGAACTCTCATAATTATTTAAATGTAAAATCAGATAATCTAAGGTTAATTGAATACTACACAAATGAGATAGGGAGTAAATTAAAATTTAACTTCCAAGGCAAAAGTTTACGGCTCCTGGGATCTTTGAGGTCAGATCGAACTAGCAAAATTAAGTTGATTTTAGATGGAAATACATATGATTTATCGGAACAGAATGCTATTGATAAAGAGGATACGCCGAAACTAATGAGTGAGTTTTTTAAAGTTGATAATTTAGACAAGGGAAGAACGCATTCTGTAGAAATTGAAACTCTCGATGATAATATATTTACGTTTTATGGAGCGGATACTGATGGTAGACTGTTCCACTTAGATGAGGTTACAGATATTAAAGATCTTGATTTAGGTAAACGTATCCGTTGCCATTATAGGGCAAATTACAATCAAGTTGGGGAATTTGGTGTGTTGGGAGAAAAAGTAAAAGATTTTATTCACCCGGAAGCTACGGCTTATCCAGATGGTGACTTCTATTTTATTATGGTTGATATTGATGAGTCTGGAAATAAAAAAATGATTGCAGACCGGAACGTTCAACATAGTATTTCTTGGGAGACGTTAAATAAAAAAAATATGGTATTTGGCGATAAGTCTGAAAATCCAAGCTATAGATTACTTACTGGTGGACAGGCACCAATGGATCAAAATGGAAATGCTTATGAAGGAATTACAGACAATAAATGGGCATGGCCTACAACTAATGAATGGGATAGCTATATATATAGTGATATTTTTAATGAAAGCATTTGGAATTGTCAAAGTATAGGTTCGTGGTGTCAAGAACAGTCATTATTTTCGTTTGGTATTCGTGACATAGATAACTATAAGGTCGTTCGAGGGCCTGTAATCTCCGATAAACATAAGAAAGTAATAACTTTTTCTGTATTCACTATAGTAGGAGTTAATCATCTTAGAGGATATAGACCAGTTAGTATCATTAACTTAGAAAAATAAAGAAAACTTAGTTCAGATGAGTTTTTACTCCACCTAAACTCTAGTTGCACTTATTTCGAAGCTTGGCGGCACTTATCTCCCACTTATAGTAGTGTGAGTATTAGTAAACGCCGCTGAGATAAAAGAGTGGCTAAACAATATAGATCCTAATTCAATTTAAAGCGAGGAATATGTCGTGAACATATTAGTAACTGGTGGGGCTGGATTTATTGGTTCAAATTTTTTAAATTTATTTGTACCTAAATACAATGAATATAATTTTATTAATATAGACAATCTCACATACGCATCCAATTTACGTAATTTACGTAATATTGAAAACATGTCGAACTACATCTTCAGGGAAATTGATATTTCTAACCAAGAAGAGCTTTGCAAAGTATTCGAACAGTATAAGCCAGATTGCATTGTTCATTTTGCTGCTGAAAGTCATGTGGATAAAAGTATAATCGAACCACAGCAGTTCGTGCTAACAAATATTATAGGTACATTTAATTTATTGGAACTATGTCGACAATATTGGACTACGTTTGAGGGAAAATTATTTCATCACATTAGTACAGATGAGGTATATGGTTCCTTAGGAAAAACAGGTCTCTTTACAGAAAATACGCCGTATAATCCAAGTAGCCCGTATTCCGCCTCAAAAGCATCCAGTGATCATTTAGTAAAGTCATATTATAAGACATATGGATTACCAGTAAAAGTAACAAATTGTTCGAATAACTATGGACCCTACCAATTCCCGGAAAAGCTAATACCAACTATAATTATGAATGCACTTAATGGTAAACCATTAAAGATCTATGGCGACGGTTTAAATGTTCGTGATTGGCTTTATGTTGAAGACCATTGTAAAGCTATCTGGACAGTCATGGAAAAAGGGGCAATTGGTGAAACATATAATGTTGGTGGTAATAATGAATGGACGAATAAAGATATAGTGATTAGAATTTGTGAACTGCTAGCAGAAGAAATAGGAGTAGAGACCAACGAGCTTCAGAAACTTATTGAATATATTGAAGATCGTCCAGGTCACGATCGGAGATATGCAATAGATTCCTCGAAAATTATGAATGAATTAGGTTGGATGCCAGTAGAAAATTTTGAAACAGGTTTATTAAAGACAATTCGATGGTATATTACGAATCAATCCTGGGTTCAGCATCTTTCTTCTAGAAATATATAGGGGGTTAATATCATGAAAGGTGTTATATTAGCTGGAGGATTAGGAACAAGATTATACCCGTTGACGAAAATTACTAATAAACATCTTTTGCCAGTAGGTAAAGAGCCTATGATATTAAACCCAGTCAAACAGTTAATTTCGGCGGGAATCAACAACATTTTAGTTGTAACGAGTAAAGAGCATATGGGAGATGTTGTGCGATTATTAGGAAGTGGTAGAGACTATGGCTGTAGCTTTACTTTTAAAGTGCAAGAAGAGGCGAAAGGTATAGCAAATGCTCTGTTATTAGCTGAAGATTTTGTAAACAAAGACAGTATTACCGTTATACTAGGTGACAATATCGCAACACATAGTATAAAGCCGTATGTTGATAATTTTATTCGTCAAGAGTCAGGTGCAAAAGTGCTTTTAAGAAAAGTATCTGATCCAGAAAGATACGGTGTTGCGGCTCTCGATGAACAAAACGTTATTGAAATCGAGGAGAAACCAAATAAACCTAAAAGTGATTATGCTGTGATTGGAATTTATATGTTTGATCATAAGGTTTTCGACATTATTAAATCTATTAGACCATCTTCTAGGGGAGAATATGAAATTACATCAGTTAACAACGTATATTTAGAGAAGAAAGAACTCACGTATGACATACTTGGTGGTGAATGGACAGATGCAGGTACATTTGAATCACTTCAATATGCTAATGAAATTCTCTTGAAATACGATAATACTATTATAGATTCTTAAAACAAACACGGGGTAATTCGTATGAGTCATAGTGATGAAAAATTATTCGTAACAAAAGCATTTCTACCACCAATAGAAGAATACATTCAATATTTACAAAGAATATGGACAACGAACCAACTAACGAATAACGGTCCATTATTACAAGAATTAGAAGATAAACTGAAACACTACCTAGGCGTTAAACATTGCTTTGTTGTTAGTAATGGAACACTTGCATTACAATTGTCGATTCGTGCCTTACAATTAACAGGAGAAATTATTACTACGCCGTTTTCTTTTGTTGCTACAAGTTCTTCAATTGTGTGGGAACAATGTACTCCAAAGTTTGTTGATTTAGAGCAAGATCAAATACACGTAAATATTGGTCAGATAAAGAGTGCCATTAATAAGAATACCTCAGCTATTCTACTAACCCATGTATATGGGCAACCATGTGATGTATATGCTTTAGAGGAGCTAGCGAAAGAACATAATCTTAAAATTATATATGATGCTGCTCATGCATTTGGAGTTAAATTCAAAGGGAAATCACTTTTGACTTTTGGTGATATTTCTACTCTTAGTTTTCATGCGACAAAGTTGTTTCATACCGTTGAAGGTGGAGCACTACTTACTGAGAATGATGAAGTTGCACAACGTATATCATGCTTGAGAAATTTCGGGATTTTAGATGCTGAAAATTTTGGCGGAATAGGAATTAACGCGAAGAACTCAGAGTTTCACGCTGCAATGGGTTTGTGCATATTTCCTTATTTAGATACTATCATTCAGTTGAGACGAGAGAAATATACTTTTTACTGCTCACTTCTTAAGAAGTATCAACATCGTATCCATATCCCAATTCCTAGGGAAGGAACAGAGAGTAATTATGCATACTTCCCGATAATTCTAGAATCTGAGCGATTATTATTGGATTTAATACAAGCTTTTCATAACCATAACATTTATCCAAGAAGGTACTTCCATCCGTCACTTAACAAGCTGAGTTTTTTATCGAATTCCTGTAGCTTGCCTTCTGCAGAAGATGTTGCTTCAAAAGTCTTATGTCTACCATTCCATGCAGAAATAACCTATGATGAAATACTGAGGGTGGATCAAATTATTGAAGACGTTATAGGAAAGTAGGAAATCTAATGAATGTACTAGTTTTTCCATGTGGTTCAGAGATAGGGCTGGAAATCAATAGGGCTTTATCTAATGTGAAAGGGATTAAACTTTTTGGAGCATCTAGTGTGTCATCAAACCATGGAAAATACGTATATGAAAACTATATAGGGGATGTTCCGCATATTCACAATGAAGAATTTATCGGGAGGCTTAATGAGCTCGTTGAATCTTATGAGATTGACGTCGTATTTCCTGCTCATGATTCTGTCGTTTTAGAGCTATCGAAACATATCGACAAGGTAAAGTATAAGATTATTACTTCGCCTTATGAAACGTGTTTTTTGTGTAGATCTAAGCTTCGTACATACAATTTCTTTAAAGACATCATTAATACACCGTATATTTTTGAAAATAGCGATATAGAGAAGAATTTCCCGATTTTTATGAAGCCTGATATCGGTGAAGGTTCACGGGGTGTTCATTTAGCTCATAACAAAGAAGATATTGATTTTTATTTAAGTAAGGACCCGTCACTATTATTATTAGAATATCTTCCAGGAAGCGAGTACACGATTGATTGCTTTACGAATACAGCAGGGCAACTATTGTTTGTCAGCGGCAGAGAAAGAGTAAGAATTAGCAATGGAATCAGCGTGGAAACAAAACCTGTAGAGTTAACAGAAGTATATGAGATAGCTCATAAAATAAACAACTCTATTCCATTACAAGGAGCTTGGTTTTTTCAATTGAAAAAACGAAATAACGGTGATTTAGTGTTATTGGAGATTGCACCAAGGATTGCGGGTTCTATGGGATTAGTTAGAAATATGGGTGTGAATCTGCCATTGCTTAGTATTTATGATAAAAGTGGAATTGCCGTTAGTATTCTTGCTAATTCTTATGACATAGTGATGGATCGAGCCTTACATTCAAAGTATAAAATTAAAATAGAGTACAATCATGTATATATAGATTTAGATGATACTATTATATTTAATGGGAAACTGGTACCGACAGTGATGCATTTTATTATCCAATGCATAAATCGTGACATTAAAGTCCATTTGCTATCTAAGCATAGAGGAGAAATTATAAGTTATCTTGAACGGTATAGAATTAAGCAATTATTCGATACTATTACTAGGATTGATGACACAGATGAGAAACATAGATTTATAAATCAACGGGATGCAATCTTTATTGACGATTCTTATCAGGAAAGAATAAGTGTTAGTCAGCGCCTAAAAATTCCAACTTTCGATATTAATTCAATTGAATCACTTATAGATTGGAGAGTTTAAGTATATGAATGTAAGTGAAATCGATAAGCTACATTTACAAATTATTAGAAAAAATGTAGAGGACTTTCTCTTTCAATGTGCTTCTTCGTATGATATGTGCGATACACAACTATTAGAAATCGCACCCCAAATCCATGAAGGGGCTAAAGCTTTCTTTACAAAAACAACAATTTCAACTTTGGATATAGATTCTAGTTCTGGTGCGGATTTTATTGCTGACATATGTCAAGATAACTCTGCAATTATCTCGGCAGAGTCATTTGATTATATAGTTTGTACTGAAGTTTTAGAACACACATTAAATCCATTTTGCGCAGTTGATGAAATCTATAGAATTCTTAGAAAAAACGGAAAAGCATTTATTACCGTACCTTTTAATTTTCGTATTCATGGACCCCTCCCAGACTGCTGGAGATTTACAGAGTATGGGTTGAAGGAGTTGTTTAAGAAATTTAAGATTCTTGCTCTTGAGAAAATCGATACAACTGATCGAGACCTGATGCCTATACAATATACTTTAATCGTTGAGAAGGGGGACTAGCAATGAAATTATCTTTTGCCGAAAAGAATAGTACTCGTATGGACTTGAAAACCATTGTACCTCTAAATATGCCATTAGGAATCTGCATTGAACCAACAAATGTATGCAACTTCAAATGCAAAATGTGCCCTGTAAGCTTTAATGATTTTTATGATATCAATGGTGGTAGAAATTTTATAGACTTTGAACTGTACAAAAAAATCATACAAGACGTATTAGAAATGGGAAGGCTAAATAACCTTAACTTATATGGGGATGGAGAACCTTTTTTAAATAAGAATTTAATTGAAATGATTCGTTATGCTAAGGGAAAAGATGTATCGAATAATATTACAGTAACATCTAATGGCTATTTACTAAACGAAAAGCTTGCAGAAGAGACTGTCAAAAGTGGGCTAGATTATATTCGTTTTTCAATATATGGTTTTAATGATGAGGAATTTAAGTCGATTACACAGACTAAAAACGATAGTAACGTCATTTTGAATAATATAAAAAGACTTCGAGAATTAAGAGATGAGCATAATTCTAACTTGCATATCTATGTGAAAACTATTTTACCGCAAGACCAAAAGAATCTTGAGCAAGATTTTATACGAACGTTTACAAATATAGCTGATGAAATCGGAATCGAGCATCCTATGAACTGGAATGGGTATGACAATAGAAAGTTAATCTCGAATATTGACGAAAATTGTTCCACAGACGAAACTATGATTCAGGGCTATTATAAAGAAAAAAATAAAGGCGGATATAAGAAAGTATGTACAACGCCTTTTACTAGCCTAAACATTAAATCAAACGGCGATGTAGTAATATGCATTGTTGATTGGAATAAAGGGACTAAAGTAGGGAATATCAAGGAAAGCTCTCTGAGTGAGATATGGAATGGCGATACTTTAAGGGAATTTCGAAAAATGCATTTAATAGGACAAAAGCATGAAAATGAATCATGCATGAACTGTAAGCACATGTATAGTAATCCTGATAACATAGACGAAATCTCGGACATTCTCATGAGTAAAATATAGAGGGACGTGCTGCTGATGGAAAAAACTAATACAATACATGAGATGGCTTTTTTGGAAGAAACGAGTAAAACTTATCGAGATTCTCTACAAAGTGATACGATTAGGAGGCTTGCTATTCAAACATTTCTTCCCTATTTAAATGGTGGTGTAGCGTTAGAGTTAGGCTGTTCTGATGGACTAGCTACTAATATGATTGCTTCGAAAGTAGATCAGCTTGATGTTATAGATGGTAGTAAATATTTTATTGAAAAGGCAAAAAACAATCTAGAGCAAGATAACGTGTACTTCTATTATTCTTTATTCGAAGAGTTCCAACAAAAAAACAAACAAAAATACGATTACATATTTGCTTCCTACGTTTTAGAACATGTTATGAATGTGGAAGAAATATTTCATATGATGAGAAGTAATCTTAAAGATGATGGATTATTATTTATAACGGTGCCAAATAGTAGGGCTCTTTCTAGACAATTAGCTCTTCACATGGGTCTCTTAGATGATTTGAAAATCCTGACAGCAAATGACACTTTACATGGTCATAGGCGTGTGTACGATAGAGTCACTTTAAATAAAGAAATAGAGAAATTTGGTTTTATTAGTATATCTCAAGGCGGAATTATGTTGAAAATATTAGCCGATTTCCAGATGGATGAGTTAATGGGAAAAGGAATCTTATTAGAAGAACATATTCAAGGTTTATATAAATTAGGCCTAGAGTATCCTGATTTATGTGGTTCTTTGTTTTCTGTGTGTAAGAAAGCTCGCGATTGTAATCATTCGTCAATATGAGTTAGATCATTCAGTCCTATAGACAAATTGATTATAGAATAGGTGATACAATGAGGATTTTCATGAAAACATTTGAAGGTAAAAAAATAGGAATATTCGGAACGGGGTCAGCTGCTAAGTGTATTACAGAGAAAATGGCTAACTCTGTTTCATTTTATATAGATAATAACCCATACAAGTGGAATGAAGATTTCATGGGGAAACAGATTAAGTCACCGAAAGATTTATTATCTGAGGAAAAAAATAATCTTATTATTATTGTAGCTAGTATGCACTACGAAGAAATTTGTCAGCAGCTTTATGGTTATGGGTTTCAAGAGAATATTAATGTATTTAATATGAATATATTCGTAAACCCCTTAAATCTACCGTTTGAAGCTATTGTTAGAGAAGAATATGAATTGCTTTTAGAAAAAGTGAAAACATATCTACATTCGTCTTTAAGAAACGATGTGGATCAATTTATCGTCGGATATGAAAATTTAATACCATTAGATGAAAGGGTTGTTCTAATAAAAAACTTTCTTGACAATGGGTATGATTTTTTAGATTCCCATTTATATTTATTAAAAGACATTCTTCCGAAGTATGATGTATACTTTGACTATTATCTTGCGTTAAAGTTTGAAAAAGAAAAGTCTTTTAGTGATGCATTAAGCTTATATGAAAAAATATTAGCTTCAGGATTAAATCCAAGTATTAAAGAAAAGACGATTGAACATATAACACATATTTATAATCACAAAATAAGCCAATCACAGAGGTCAATACAAAAGCAACAAATGGAAGCGACATCAGGGAATTACTATGTCCATTTAATGCAAGATAGTATATATAGCGATAAATTCATTGAGTATATTAAAGAAAAACACAATTTTGACAAGCATAAATTTCTAATAATAAGTTATAAAAAGAATATCCAATATGTACATGAAAAAAATCTTAAAGAGGATAATGTATATACTTTTGATAGTAATACATTATCTTTTGTTACTGGTTCTGAGTTGTTTCTAAAACTTATTTTGGAAAGTAAGAAAGTATTAATTCATTCCTTAACTGATCTAATCTGTTGGTGTATATGTCGTTATAATATAGATTATACAAATCTTAATTGGATAATATGGGGCGCAGATTTATATTCATATATTGATGTCAATATCTACACGAAACTTACTGAGAATTGTTTGGAAGAACTTGACTTACTTCCACCAAGTGGGAATAATAGCTTGACAAATGAACAATTGCTTTATCGAAAAGGGGCAATCAGACGCTTAGACAATATCCTGACATGGAATCAAGGGGATTATGATTTAGTGCGAAAGCATTTTTTCACAACAGCAAAATTGAAACATTTCTACTACCCGCTCCCGGTTGACCATGATAGTACAGACCTAACAAATACTGAGAAAAAGTGCAAATTGAATCTTAAAGATAAATTTAAGTATGTATTACTGCTGGGTAATTCAGCGTCACCTAATAACAATCATCTAGATATAATATATTTTCTAGGAGAACTTAGTAGCAAGAACTTTTGCGTGGTGGCGCCTCTATCGTACGGTGGTCCTCAACAATATGTAAATAAAATAATTGATGAGGGAAGGAAAATTCTTGGGGATCGTTTTATTCCTATTACGGAATTCTTAGACCCAACAGACTATCGTGATATTCTAAACCAAATTGATGTTTCTATTATGAATCATAAACGGCAGGCAGGTGTTGGGAATGTCATATCATTGTTAATTCTGGGAAAAAAAGTATTTATGAATTCTGAAATTACTACGTTTTCAGTATTCAAGAATCATGGGATAGCATTATGTAGTATTCAGGAACTCTTTGCTTGCAACAATATTGACGAAATAATATCAATGGATGAATATTACAAAGAAAAAAATATAGAAAACCTTAAGCAATTCTATAATGAAACAAAATTGGATTATTCTCTTCAAATGTTATTTGATGACACAGAAAGCTTATAGCATGGGTGATTATATAAAAAACTAAGGTGTGAAATCAATTGCAGATTCGGGAAAAAGCTATCCTATTTGGCGCATCTACTTTGGGAGTATTAGTTTTTAATGAGTTACAAAAAGATTTAGATATTTTATTCTTTTGTGATAATGAAAGAAAGAAAAGTGGTTCTAGACTATGTAATATTCCAGTTGTTTCACCTGATGTATTGCTAGATGAAAATTTAATGTATGACTATATCATTATTAGTAGTAGCTACATTCATGAGATCCAAAAGCAATTAGATAACATGGGGCTGTCCCATAAAGTGCGTTTTTTGGTGAATGTGAATGGAATTGATTACAACATGAATGATGATAATATATCTAAACTTAGGGTTATTGAATTTAATTTCACAGTAATAGATTCAGAACGAGATAGTACTTCTAAGGTTGATTGTCCAGAGGATTTAATAGTAGATGACCATGTTTATGTAGATCCAAGATGGGAACCCGTTCGTTATACAAGCTGGGATGAAGTTTGGCCTCAAGACCCGTTTTTAAATAATACTTGGAAATTAAGACTGCATATATTAGAACCAATAAAATATCTATTGAATGCTTATGAGATTACAAGAAAAGACATATACCTACTAAAAGCTAAGACAATCATCGAAAGTTGGATGAAAGAAAATATAATTATAATCAATTCAAAGAATTATTTTCTAAGCAAAAGTTATTGGGCATGGAATGATCACGCAGCAGCAGATCGGATTATATATCTAATGGAATGGTTATTTCATTTCATGAAATATGACAATGATAAAAGTTTTTTGAAACTACTTTATAAGTCAATAATGCTGCATGGCTACTTTCTAGCTGATAAAAATAATTATTCATACTATAATCATGGGATAATGCAAGATCGATCGTTACTTCTAATTTCAACAGTTTTCGATACTGAAGAAATATCCAATCAATGGAGAGAGTGCGCCGTCGAACGAGTTGTCGAAAGACTTGAAAAAGATGTCTCGATAAACGGCGTTTATAAAGAACACAGTACATATTATCATTATTTTGCATGGAAGCTGTTTAAAGAAATTTTATCTTTTAGTGAAAGTAATCGGATACCATATATCACCTCTTTTAAAAAGAGGGTTGATCTTATGACTAGATATTTAAAGCATATTTTAAGAAATAACGGTACGTTGCCCCAAATTGGGGACTCAAATAGTTTTAAAATAGATCAATACATAGAATGTATTGAACCGATGAAAGAAAGTGTATTTAGTTGCCAGGATGCTGGTGTTATTGTGGTAAAAAACCAAGCAGATCAGTTATTATTTCAGGCTGGATTCCACTCTTTAATACATAAACACGCAGATGATTGTTCCTTTGTGTTTAGTAAAGGAGATATAGATATTTTTGTCGATTCTGGCATGTATAACTATGAAGAAAGAAATGTGTATAGAAAATATGTCAGGAGCACATATGCTCATAATACGGTCACGGTCGATAATAAAAGTTACGAAATTTCACAATCTAACGTTGGCAAATCTGAAATTTTAGATTTTGCAGAAAAAGATAACATTATTTTTATGCGGGGTAAACACACCTTATATGAAGGGGTAGTTTATTATAGGAGTATATTTTATTTTAAGGAGTATTCCTCTCTATACATTTTAGATGAAATGTTTTCTTGCGAGCAACATGAATATAGGCAAATCTTTAATCTAGGTGAAAACGTTCATATTATCTCATTGAATAGTCAAAAATGTCTTATGAATGTAGACAATAAATACGTAGTAGAAATCATCCAATTAAATGCAGTTACTTCTTGCAAGGAATATAAAGGGAATGATGATCCATTACGTGGCTGGATATCAAGAAAATATAATCAGATTACGCCCACTAATTCTATAGATTTTATTAATTATTCAAATAATGGTAGTTTCTCCACTATTATAAATACCGATGTAACTGGGATAAAACTAGTAAGTAGAAATGGAGATAAGATTCTATTTACTTTTAATAATAATGTAGAAATCATGTATTCATTATAAATCGAGAAGAGGTTTGGTTTATAAATGACAAATAAAAGTGGTCTTAAGAAAGTTAAAGTAGCTTGTATTCTTGATACGTTTAGCTACGAATGTTTCAAATATGAGTGTGATTTGCTGTATTTAATGAAATCAAGTTGGCGAGCCCAGATACAAGAATTTCAACCAGATTTTTTATTTGTAGAATCATTTTGGAATGGCATGGATGGAAGTTGGGAAGCAAACATTGTCGACATGAACTACTTGGATAACGAAGTGGCGAAGTTAATTAGCTATTGTAACGATATGGGAATTAAAACTGTTTTTTGGAATAAAGAAGATCCACCGAATTACTATCGCTTTTTAAATGCAGCTAAATTATTTGATTATGTATTTACTACTGACGAAAAATGTATTCCATATTACAAAAGAGATTTAGGGCATGATAATATTTGGTCATTATCCTTTGCTGCTCAACCTGAAATACACAACCCTATTGGACACAATTATTGTGATAAAGATGGGATTGCTTTCGCTGGATCTTGGTATAATAATAAACACTTTCTAAGACAAATAGAAATGAAAACATTGTTAGATGGAGTGTTAGAAGATACGTTAATAATATACGATAGAAATTATAATGAAATCCAACAAACGGATAATTTGAAGTTTCCGAAAGAATATCAACTTTATATAGAAAAATCACTAACTTACAGTGAAATGTTACAAGCATATAAAAAGCATAAAGTTTTTTTGAATGTTAATTCTGTCCGAGACAGTGATTCTATGTTTTCTCGCCGAGTATATGAAATCTTAGCTTCTGGCTCTCATGTGATAAGCACGTATTCTATAGGAATCCTGAATAGATTCAAAGGAATCGTTCCGATTGTATATTCTGAGAGCGATGTTAAAAAAGCAATAAAAGAAATTCTCCTAGACAAAGATTTTGGGAAAAAGATAAGTATTAGAGGCATAAGAGAAGTATATAAGCAGCATTTATATAGCCATAGGATGAATGAAATTTTAGAGAGAATTGATGTAGAAAAAAGTGTAATCGAAAGAAATATTTTAGTCGTCGGGTTTATTAATAGTTATGATGAAGCAGTTACAGTATTTGAAAGCTTTAATCGACAATCATACCCTAATAAAGAATTAATTATATTTAATGTGGGTATTGAAAATATAGAGATGGATAGGGTAGTTAAAACAGATAGTTATGAAAAGGTAATACATGATATCGATTTTGACTTTATCTCAATCTTTTCATATAGTTGCTACTATGGGGTTAATTTTTTGATAGATTTATTTCATGCTAGCCTAATCGGAAAAACTGAGGTTATTGGTAAAGCTAGCTTCTTTAGTTATTATGACGATGTGCTTTTCGAAGTGAATCCAGGTCATGAATTCACTTATGAGCATGAGTTTACATTACATCCATTTACTATGCTAGTATCTAATAGATTATCAAAAAAAATACAGTTTAATACATTGGATATCAAAAATCTCAATGATACGAATAGTTATATATCGTTATTTAAATCTGCTTTGAATGAATCAATTATTTTTAGTTCTGATCAATATAGCTTCTTAGATAGGCTAAGTATGACAGGGGCTGAACTAAGTACGATTCATAGCGATTTTAAATTAGATTCTGCAATTCAATACGTCTGTGCGGACGATATAGCTTTTTCTCAAAAGCATATACCAGAGAAAGAATATGTCCAATCACTTATAAAGAAAATATTTTCACAGGATTACCCAGGATTAAATTCTTTATTAAAAAACGAAGTAGATTGTAGCGATTCTAAGATTGTTATTTATGGCGCTGGCGATCATACGAAAAAAGTTCTTAGAACTATCGACAAACGACAGTTCAATATTATAGGTATTGTAGATAAAAATGAAAATCTACGAGGGCAGAAAATTGACTGTATTCAAGTCTATTCATTGGATGAACTAGCTTTGTTAGAGCCACAATACATATATATTTCTTCTAGGGCTTTTGAAGAAGAAATATATAATGAATTAACAAAAAGTATCGGCGAAAAATATAAAATAATTCCTATGTATTTAAAGCACACTACATTTGCCGACGATATATACAAGGAACTCTTTTTAGAAGACTTCTCTCCAAGAGCAGTAGGAATTTCAGTCTTTGAAAAATGCAACTTAAATGAAGGTGATGATTAAATGAGAATATTGCATGTATACGACAAGAGCACGGGTGGAGTCAATCGGTACACACTGAACATGAATCATGCCATATTAGATTTGCGAAATGATGTGGAGATTTATAATTATGTTTTGTCTACTGCCAATGAGTCTTTGGATTTGTTGCAATATAAAAATGATCGTAACCATTTTCATTTTTTTTATGACGAAGAAAACGAATTTAGAGAGCTAAATGTTTTAAATGATTGTTCGAATTCAGATATTGAAGCTGATTTCGATACATATATAAAAGAAATAAGACCTGATGTTGTAAACTTTCAACATCTAAACAAGATAGGTATGTCACTAGTATCGATTTCAAAACAAAATGATGTTCCAACCATTTTGACTTTACATGACTATTGGTTAATTTGCCCAAGATATTTCTTGCTAAAGGACGATTTTACCGTTTGTACAGATAATAATCGAGGTATTGACTGTTACGAGTGTAATGAATTGCCAGATGCAAATTATTATAAACTGAAAAATAATGAGTTGGAATACAGATATCGCTATTGGTATATGAAAGGTATTATTTCAGATAATGTGGATAGACTGATTGCAGTTTCAGATTCTATTAAATATAGATTGATGGAAGAAGGTATAGACAAAAATAAAATTACGACTATATATCCAGTTGTAGTGAATCATGAATCAGTTGATAGTCACAAAACAAACAAAAGAGTTGATAACAGTATACACTTTGGTTTTATTGGTTACGTATCTGCGCTAAAAGGGACTCATATATTATTAGAAGCATACAGATTATTAGATCGATGTGATATAGAGTTGCACATATATGGTACGGTTGATCCCTTGTTCCAGAAAGAGTTCGAAAATTTTCAAGGCTTACCTAAGCTTAACATATACGGTGAGTATCGACCTGACGATTTGATGACTATTTTTGAAAATATTGATATATTGATTGTTCCTTCTACGTGGCCTGAAACTGGTCCGCTTGTGATACAAGAAGCATTAATGCATAATACTCCAGTTATTGCTGCAAATATTGGAGGGGCTCCAGAATACGTTAAAGAGGATTACGGCCTATTATTTTCTGCTGGGGATATCGAAGATTTAAAGAATAAGATGTCAATCATTACTCATGAGATGATAGATACGCTTAAGAAGAATATTCCTGTATTCCCTTCCATACAAGATTTTGCTTCAGAAATTATGGAAACTTATATCAATCTCATAAATACTAAGAGTAAAATTCAGAAAAGAAGAGTATATGCTAATAATAATCATAGATTTGTACTGAGTTTACAAGATGCAGTTGGTATAAAATCTGTGAGAATAAGAAATAGCATCAAGAAAATACTGTGTCTTTTAGAGAAATATGGCATGAAACAAGTCATAATTTTTGGTGCAGGTAAATATGGGAAGAAATTGGTAAATGTGCTACTGCAAGAAGGATTTATCGTAGCAGCTATATTAGATAATAATCCTAAATTAAATAACACATTTTACATGAATGTTCCAATTTACGTACCAACAACCTATAGTAAAATGTCACAAATAGAAGCGGATATTATTATTATAGTCTCGGAATGGGAGTTAGAAATCAAAGAACAACTAGGAAATATGGGGCTAGGGATACCTGTTATAGGAGTATATAGCTTTAATAAAGAGAATTTTGAAACTCACAAGGAAGGGCCATAGTATGGATAATCTTTGGGTGAATGATAGATGTTTATATGATTTCTTTGAAAGAAAATGTGAAGTTCTTAGTTTGGATATATTTGACACCTTATTGTTGAGGAAAGTAAAGAAACCGAATGATGTGTTCCGTTATGTTGGAGAACAAGCAATTAAAAGAAGTTTACTTAAATATGGTATATCAGCAACTGAATTCAAATTATTGAGGCAAATCGCCGAGGATAGAGCCAAAAGAAAAAAGTTTTTAACATTCAATCATAAAGAAGTAACGTTAAGTGAAATATATCATGAGTTGCCAGAAAATATCGGCAATAAATATCAAATTATGAAAATCGAGATTGAGTCTGAGAAAACATTAACATTTATTAATCCTAGTGTTTTTAGTTTGATAAAAGTTTACAAAGAAAGACATAATGGCAAATTGGCATTGCTATCAGATATGTATTTAAGTTCGAATGAAATAATGGACGTATTAAGTCACCATGAATTCCCAATCGACTGGATTGATTTACTATTAGTATCTTGTGAGCATGGTGGAGACAAAGAATCTGGACTACTATTTCAGAAATTAAAACAATCATATAGTATGGTTGAAAGTGAATGTATTGTTCATATCGGAGATAAATACACGGCTGATATACTAGGTGCTAAAAATGAAAATATAGGACATATTCATTATGATGTAATTCCTTCAGAACATCATGAGATGTTTTTGTATGAAAGAGTCTTCAAAAGTTACGATATACTTCCTGAAATATACTCATTAAGAAAACTTGCAGTCAATCTGGATGTTCGAGTTCCTGCGGATAAAAAAGATTGGTTTACTTTAGGAGCAGGTCTATTAGGACCTTTGTTAGTATCATTCGCCGAGTGGGTCATTGATGTATGTTTAAGAGAAGGGAAACAAAGAGTTTTTGGTCTTATGAGAGAAGGGGAAATTATATCCCATGTTATTAATTGTATTTCAAGAAAAAGAGATTTAAATATAGCAGTTAAACCGTTATATGTTTCTCGAGAATCAACGGTTACTGCCTCTTACGAAAAAATTGGACACGCAGAGTTAGAGGAATTCTGGGACAGGAAAAATTTCACTGTAAGGAATTTATTTGTTACTTTGCATCTTTTTCAAGAGATGGACACTTTTGAAGAATATCTTGATGTAAGCTTGAAGGAAACAAATGAAGTATTATACAGTCGAGACTTATGTTTAAAACAGAAATTATATGAGTACATTTTAAGTGATAGTATTCAGCAAAAATTAGATGTGTTAATATCTGAAAAGAGACAAATTCTGTTTGACTATTTAAACCAAGAATTTAGTGGAGATTTTTCAGACCTAATTACAGTTGATATTGGGTATAGAGGAACGATTCAAAAATCTATAGAAAAGGTAATGAAATCAAAGTCTCTCATCCCGAACATCACGCACATATTAATGATTGCAGATGAAAAAATCAAATATTTACAATTTGATGGCTTAGATATTAGAGGATTTATCAAACCTGAAATACATCATAGAGCAGTCAAAAGCGCTATGAATATAAGTGAGCCATTAGAGCGCTTGATGATGCCTGAATGTGGTTCTGTTACACATTATAAAAGGATAGATGACACTATAGTAGTTCCTGAGATGAGGGATAACTTATTAGCTGGAGATTCGGAATATTCTTATTATATTAGAGAAGGTGTAAACGCATATTTAGATTTATGGCTTAGTTTAGAAGCACGGATTGATATCAAAGGAACCTTAGAAACAACAAGAATAATTCATCTGGGTGATATAATAGAACGTCTCATTGAATTTCCAACACCTATTGAAGCTAGTAAAATTGGCGAACTCTATTATGAAGAGAACTTTGGAAGTGATACTTGCTCCCAAATATGCACACAAAACGACATACACTTAATTAGTAATCTGGGCGTTGAGAATTTTTTGGAGGTGGTGGGATTCGGATACTATTATAATGGGATAAGGTGGCCGAAAGCTATAATCACTAGATACTCGCCTAATTATTTGTATAGAAAATATTTAGAAGAAAACTCAACGGATTATTACTTCACTCTAGCAATCTTTATGATAAAAAAACTCATGGCAGAAAAAATATCTGAAATAGTAATATATGGCGCAGGAGAAGTTGGTCAATCAATCAAAAAGATTGCTGAATTGTATGATATTAAGGTGAAATACTTTGTAGATAGAAAACAAGAAATATGGGGAACATATATAGATGGTATCGAAGTAATATCATTAGAACAGGCAAAGGACAGACTAGAGGATAAATTTCTGATTGGATCAGTCGCATTTATTACAGATATTAAAATGATAATTGAAAAAGTATATGCCGATAGTGATATTAAACCTAAGATTTATATGCTAGATATTTAAATTATTTTATTGAAAATGGTGATTATTTTGGAAAATATCGAAGAAATATACAATAAAATATCAGTCATAATCCCTGCCTACAACGCTTCGCAATTTATTGAAGCTACATTAGATAGCGTTATAGGACAAACACACCCTATTGATGAAGTGCTAATCATTGATGATTGCAGTACTGATAATACTGTAGAGATTGTAAACAAGTATAGAGGAAGATATAAGAACATCCAACTGATTCAACAACCAATGAATCAGGGAGGTTCTGCAGCGCGCAATCTAGGTTTGAAGATTGCAAGAAATGAGTGGATTCTGTTTATGGATGCCGATGATGTAGCCCATCCGACGTTATTGGAAAAAGAAGTGAATCTTCTTAGTGAAATAAATGAGAATCAAGCAGACATCATATTGGTCCACCCAGCGTATATACAAATTGACGAAAATGGAGCCGAAATTCCTGGTAGCGAAATGCGAGGCAAGCAACTAGAAGCACATGAAATCTTTGGTACATTATTGTTTCGTAACCATATTATTACTCCATCCGGTTTGTTACTGAAAAGAGAAAAAGCACTAGAAGTTGGTGGCTTCCAGAAGTTTCAAATTGTAGAAGACTATGATTTTGTTTTGCGGATGTCAAGACAGGGGTACTTTGCTTATGTCGATGAACCTCTTATCTACCTGAGGCGCCATGGGGCAAATTTAACAAAAGATATTTCAAAGGCAAGAGATGCTGAGAAAGCTATTGTAGAACAGTATGGTATAGATACAATAAAGAAAGCAATATTTGCACGAAATTTACCTTATGCTCAGAATCTTATTGATTTTGTAAATATGCTGTTTCGATATGAACAATGGGAAGAAGGTTTTAACCAGTTAAAGGCTTCAGAAGTAGTAGATGTAGAGAAAGAAAATATACAAATCTCTGTCACTTTCCTCTATGGAATTTACTATTTGCATAAACAATCCTATACAGAAGCTTTAAACTTCTTCCATGATATCATTGAGAAAAAACCATCACATGGTGCTGCTTTGAATAATATATCAGTGCTATATATTCTTGAGAAAAAGAATATAGAAAAATCGATGCAACTACTGAAGAAAGCAATAGAAATATATCCAGGTTATATGGACGCAATGCATAATTTGCAACTTATAGAAGAAAATAGGGTTAATTATGATGAGAATCATCCAACTCAAAACGATTTTAGATTTACCTGGAGAGAATTAAGACCCCAATTATTACGTTATTCATAAGCCCATTACGATTAGTAATTGGGTTTTTCTATTCACATTAATAAAAAATAATGATTAGCCGATAATGATGGTAGTAAATCTTAAAGAGGTGTAACTATGTACGATGTAGTAGTTGTTGGAGCTGGATTTGCTGGATCGGTTTTGGCAAGAAAAGCAGCAGAAGCCAATCGAAAAGTACTTGTAATAGAGAAGCGTGCTCATATTGGTGGAAATGCATATGATGAGTACCAGCAAGATGGGATTTTGATACATAAATACGGCCCACATATATTTCATACTAACGAACGTAAAGTTTGGGATTTTATATCACGTTTTACAGAGTGGTATTTATATGAACATAAAGTATTAGCTGCGATTGAAGGTACACGGGTACCAATACCTTTTAATTTCAACACGTTGTATGAGCTTTTCCCAAGCACGATGGCTAATAGGATTGAATCGCTATTACTCGAAACGTTTGAATTTGGGAGTAAGATCCCTATTCTGCAATTAAAGCGGACTTCAGATAAAGAGTTGAAAAACCTAGCAGAATATATTTATAGATATGTTTTTTTAGGTTATACAGTAAAACAATGGGGCTGTAAACCGGAAGAACTGGATGAGAATGTCACAGCAAGAATTCCTATACATCTTTCTAGAGACAACCGTTATTTTCAAGATCAGTACCAAGGACTTCCCCAGTCAGGGTATACCAAAATGTTTGAAAAAATGTTAGATCATAAGAATATTCATATTATGCTGAATACACCCTTGCATGATGTGATTCAAATTAACCATGAAACGAAACAAGCGTATCTGTTAGACTCAATAACTTTGAACTGTTTAATCTACACAGGGAAAATAGACGAATTTTTCAATTATAAATTTGGTTCGTTACCGTATAGAAGTTTAGACTTTACTTTTGAAACCCTCCCTATGGAACATTATCAAGAATTGGGGCAAGTGAATTACCCTAACAATGACGATTTTACGAGAATTACAGAATATAAGTACCTCACAGGTCAGAATAATAATAATGTTACTACTATATCGAAGGAGTACCCGGTTGCACATAAAGACGGGTTTAATACTCCGTATTATCCAATTCCCAAACAAGCAAATAGTGAGTTGTTAGAACGATACTCAAAGGAAGCATTACAATATAAATCAGTTCATTTCATAGGAAGATTAGCAGAGTATAAATATTATAATATGGACACTGTAGTATCCAAAGCACTAAACTTATCAGAAACCTTGTTTAAATAAATGTGATAGGAGATGCCAGAATGAATGAACAAAAATTAAGACAAATTTTTTCGCAATCTTTAGGGATAGATGAGTCACAAATTATAGACACCTTAGAATATAGCACAATTCCAGAATGGGACTCGATTGCCCATATGTCATTGATAGCAGCAATCGATGAGGCTTTTGATATTATGCTTGATACGGAAGATGTAATTGACATGAGTTCTTATGGAAAAGCCAAAGAGATATTGAAAAAATACGATGTGGAGTTTTAATATATGGACCTTTTACTAGGGAAGATTGCTCTAATAACTGGTGCAACTAGAGGAATTGGGAAAGCCACTGCAAGCATTTTTGCTAGAAATGGAGCAAAAGTATTGCTAAACGGCAGAAACGAGCAGGAATTAAAGCTACTAGCAGACGAAATCAATGAGCTAACTGAGTTTCATGTTAGAAGGGCAGAAGTCGTAGCATATGATGTATGTGATGATAATGAGACAAAAAGGACATTTCAATATATTCAAAAACAATATAAGCGCTTAGATGTTCTAGTAAATAACGCAGGTATTCTAGATGACGCTTTGCTTGGCATGATTCAATATAGTCAATTACAGCAAACGATGGAAACAAATCTCTTTGCGACTATCTCTCATATGCAGTGGTCGGCACGACTCATGCAAAGACAAAAGACAGGGGCCATTATAAATATTAGTTCTATTATTGGTCGCGTTGGTAACGCTGGACAAGTTGTATATGGTGCTAGCAAAGCGGGAGTCATAGGAGCCACTTTGTCTGCTGCTAAAGAATTAGCAAGCTACAATATTCGGGTGAATGCCATAGCTCCAGGGTTTATTGATACAGATATGGTAAAACAATTACCAGAGAGTAAATACTTAGAGCGGTTGCAAAGCATCGCGATGCAAAGGATTGGTAAGCCAGAAGAAGTAGCAAATACTGCACTTTATCTGGCATCAGATTTATCTTCATATGTTACTGGGCAAGTGATTGGGGTCGATGGAGGAATGCTAATATGATACCCAGTACAAGTTCGTTCTTCTGGGATCTTCCAAAAAGCTCGGAAATTGCAATAATCGATTCGGGGTTGGGAAACCAATATACCTATGAATATCTGTATAATAAAACGGCTAAGAGTCAGGAAGTCTTATTACGTATCAATAGACGAGAGCACTATGAGAATAAAAAACTATTAGGTTGTATTCTTACAGGAAATAAACTAAACGATATCATCTTTTATTTAGCGGCATTACAAATTAATGACGCTATTATGCTTATAGACAGTAAAACCACATCGGAGCTTTTGACTACTATTCTAGCACAATATTGTCCTGACTGGATTTCTGGACAAGATTTAAACGATGATATAAAAGCCCATCTTGTGGAACGAGGATATTGCTATCATTTAGAAAGTAATCTCTGGATCAATGATAGTCATCTGAATAGTTATCCACCGATATATGGCGAACTTGCAGTATTACTTTCAACATCCGGATCGACTGGTAATCCTAAAATGGTTCGATTATCGCGGAGAAATCTACAAGAAAATGCTAACTCTATTGCAAACTATTTAATGTTATCATCAGCAGAGAGGGCTATTACCTCTTTACCGATGTCATATTCCTATGGATTATCTGTGATTAATAGCCACCTTTATGCCAATGCATGTCTGATACTAACGAACGAAAGTATTATCTCACCAAAATTTTGGAGCCTTTTTAGAGAGGCAAATGCTACTTCATTAGCGGGCGTTCCATACAGTTATCAAATGCTGCATCGCTTAAGATTTCATACTATGGAATTACCCTCGTTACGAATGCTAACACAGGCGGGTGGGAGACTATCAGAAGAACTTATTTCATGTTTTCACCAACTGTCGTTAGACAATGGATGGAAATTTTTTGTGATGTATGGTCAAACAGAAGCGACCGCTCGAATCAGCTTTGTTCCACCAGAGCGTCTATCAGATAAAATTGGCTCGATAGGAGTAGCAATACCCAATGGACATTTGGAGTTAGATGAACATACCAATGAACTCATATATTCTGGACCAAATGTAATGTTAGGGTATGCTCAGAACCGTTATGATTTAGCAAAAGAGGATGAGTTAAAAGGAGTATTGCACACTGGTGACATTGCGTATCGAGACGATGAAGGTTATTTTTATATCACTGGCAGGATGAAGCGGTTTGTTAAATTGTATGGACTTCGCCTGAATCTAGATGATATTGAGAAACAGATGTATTCAGAATTCAATATTCCAGTTGCATGTACGGGTGACGATGAAAAGTTATCTATTTGGTTAGAAGAAAATACATCAGCAAAGACCATCAAAGAATGGGTTAGCAAACGCTTTCAGATTCATCATTCGGCCATTCAGTTACAAGTGGTTGAGGGAATACCATATTCTTTGAATGGAAAAGTAGATTATAAACTCTTAACAGAAAAGATGAACGAAGTCATATAATATTTTATAAAGCAAGGGAGATCATCATGAAACGGAACATAAATGATTCACCCTATCAGTTAGACTCTAATGAAAAACAAGCTTACATGTTGTCAATCTTAAATGATAGACTCATCCACCATTATCAGAACTGTAGTCCCTACCAGAGAATTGTGGAGAAACTGTTTTCCATAACACAGTACAATACACTTACGAGCTATCCGTATCTTCCAGTGGGACTTTTCAAAACGGTAAAACTCGCATCGGTTCCAGACGATAAAATTATAAAAACTCTCACATCTAGTGGTACAACCTCTAAAGAAGTCTCCAAGATATATCTGGATCGGGAGAATGCTATGAATCAATCCAAGACACTCGTTCAGATTGTTACTGATTGGATTGGTAAAGCTAGACTTCCCATGATTATTGTTGATCATAAGAATGTACTGAAAGACCGCTCATCTTTCAATGCACGAGGAGCTGGAATTGTTGGATTTTCTCAGTTTGGCTACGACCATTTTTATTTGTTGGATGATAACATGATCCCGGATTGGGAGGGTTTAGGGAAGTTCTTACATAAACATGGCAATGATAAGATATTCATTTTTGGTTTTACTTTTATGATATGGCAATATTTCTATCAGGTTGCTGTGAAAGAGCAAATCACGCTTTCTTTAGGGAATTCTATACTGATTCACGGCGGCGGTTGGAAGAAATTACTGGAGAACGCAGTAGGAACAGCTGAGTTTCGCCAATGCTTAGAGCACCAATTCGGAATCCAGCATATTCATAATTACTATGGGATGGTAGAGCAAGTTGGATCTATTTTTATGGAATGCTCAGAAGGCTTTCTTCATGCGCCAGACTATGCAGAAATTATTATTCGTGATCCGAATAATTTATCGCCAGTAAACATTGGCGTGGAAGGAATCGTGCAGACATTAAGTACTCTTTCGAGTAGTTATCCAGGAAATAGCTTGCTAACAGAGGATTTGGGTACGATTCATGGTAAAGACGACTGTAAATGTGGTCGGAAGGGCACCTATTTTACTATCTCTGGGAGAATACCTTCAGCAGAACTAAGGGGATGTAGTGACACTCATGCGTATAATAGCTCCTTTAAATAATCAAGATTTTAATAATCAAATAGACATGGAAGCAATCGATTGGAAAAACCAAGTCGAGTCTCTAGTAGCTACTACGAATCTTCCAGTTTTTTCTCCAATAGCTGAGGAATTCATTCAAGCATTTTCAGCAGCTATATTAAAAGATCAGAGCTTAAAAAAGTATCCAGAAGTAATTTCTCTAGGATATTGGTTAAGAAAGAGTAATATACAAAAGATTAAGCAAGCTTTTTCTGATAAAAACAAACATAGCCTAGTTGTTTCACGAGGGGTTGCACTTGTATACGCACCTGCTAATATAGATACAATATTTGTATATACATGGGTTATTTCCCTGTTGGCAGGAAATGCAACAATCATTCGGGTATCGAATCGCCAATCAGAACAATTTAAAATCTTGATTAATAGTATCAATCTACTCTTATCAAGTAGTATCTATAACGAGATTCGAAAGCGTATATTAATCATACATTATCCTCACGACCAATTGATAACAGAATGGTTATCGCAAAGATGCCATATTCGAGTCATTTGGGGAGGCGATAATACGATTCAGATGATTCGCCAGTCAATGCTAGCGCCAATTGCGACAGAGATGGTATTCCCAGATCGAACAGCATGTTCAATGATTTGTGCTACAGCAATTAAAGACTTAAAAGAAAATGAAATGATTAGGCTTGCAGAAAAGTTTTTTAATGATACATTGTTTTTTCACCAAAAAGCTTGCTCGTCTCCTAAACTAGTCGTTTGGGTTGGTACAGATGAAGATATATATATTGCAAAGAATAGGTTTTGGCAGTATTTCCAACAGATCATTAAGAAGAAGGAATATGCTTTAGCGTCAGCGAATCATATGGAACGCCTTACATTAGGTTTTTACTATGCGACGTTAAAGCAAGTAAAAGAAATATCTAATCATGACTTTGAACTTCCCCTCCGAATTCTTGTTGGGAAACTGGATTCTCCGTTAAGAGAAGCGAATCGCGGAACGGGGTTGTTCTTAGAATATCATACAGAGCATATCTCAGAGCTCTCTAGCTTACTTCAAGATAAAGATCAAACGATTACTTATTTCGGTTTTACTAAGGCGCAACTAGGTGAATTCGCACAATCTTTAAGTGGCAGAAAAGTGGACCGAATTGTACCTATAGGACAGGCTTTAGATTTTTCTTCTATATGGGATGGTTATGATATGCTATCATATTTCACAAGAGAAATTCAGCTTAATGTCTAATTACAAGGATGTATTTCATGGAATTTATAAAATTGAAAGAAGAACATCTTGAAATAGTATATAAATGGCGGCGTGCGCCACACGTTACACAATTTATGTATTCGGATATATCGGAGGACTACAACAAGCATCTTCAGTGGTATCAGACTACACTTAATGATTCTCATAATAAATATTGGATGATTAAGAGCAAAGACTCTTTAATAGGCCTTATTTCTCTGAATCGGATGGACACTGTCCATCGTCATGCTACTTTCGGATACTATATTGGTGATACTAATTTTAATATTATTGGTGGGCGAATCCATCCATATCTTTATAACTATGCTTTCAATACATTAGGGTTACATAAGTTGTTTGCTGAGGTAATGGAAGGTAACACGAATATGTGTAAAATGCACACGATTTACGGGTTCAGGGAAGTTGGTGTGTATAAAGAGCACATATATAAATACGAAAAGTACCATGACGTTACCATATTCGAGCTATTGGCGGAAGATTGGAAAAAAAATCATAAATACCAACGATATGTAGCAGAATTTGAGAAATAGAAAGAGGGATTGCCGTGAATACCATTGCTATTATACAAGCAAGAATGGGTTCTACAAGACTTCCAGGGAAAGTTTTACTACCGTTAGGGCAGACAAATGTTCTAAATTACGTTGTGACACGATGTAAAGAAATTCAAGGTATTTCTAAAGTTATTGTAGCTACGTCTCACTTAGACCAAGATCAACCGATTGTAGATTGGTGTAGAACGAATGATATTCTATATTTCCGAGGCTCTGAGGATGACGTATTAGATCGATACTATCAATGTGCTTTAGAATATAACCCTGATTATGTAATGCGTGTTACGGCAGATTGTCCATTCTTAGACTACCATTTAGCATCGAATATGGTAGATGCAATCCAAGAATCTACTACGGAAATTGATATAGTAACTTTGTTAAGTCCGATACCGCGCGGTATGCCAGTTGAGATTATTTCTTTTGAAAGTCTGCAGTATATACATAATCATGGCAAAGAGTCGTATCATCGTGAGCACGTGACCTATTACGCATATGAAAATCCAAGTACTTTTCATATGCATGGAATTAATGTAGATACACATAAGAACCATCCAGAATTGAGAATCACGTTAGATACCCCAGAGGACTATTTATTATGTCAGGAAATAGTGAAGGAATTTCCAGACGATATACTAGTTCCAGCTGATAAAGTTATTGAGTTTCTTTTAATGCACCCAGAAATTGTTGCCTTAAATGCACATATTGAACAGAAGGTAGTGAAGCTCTAAATGGGTACTAGAACAATTTTAATTAGAGCTGATGCTTCTGTAAATATCGGAACTGGTCATATTATGCGCTGTTTGACACTTGCAGAACAGATTCGTTCGATGACCCAAAATGTAGAAATCTGCTTTATCTGTCAGAGACTTGAAGGTAATCTAATTACATATATTCAAAATCAATATAACATTCCAGTACTAGAAGTTCATGGAGACGACAATCCTGAGCAACTAATTCATAAAATCATTAAGAACTATAGTGCAGTTGATCTCTTAATTGTTGACCATTATCAATTAGATTCCATTTGGCATAAGAAAATGAGAGATATAGCAAAAAATATTTTAGTGATAGATGATTTATCCAATAGAGAACTTGAATGTGACGCTCTGCTAGACCAGAACTATAACGAGAACATGTTTAATAGATACAAGCACTTTGTTCCCGAACATTGCAGGCTATTTATAGGTCCTAAACACCTATTGTTGCGTAATGAATTTTTGGAAACTAAAGCTAAAGCTCGTCTTGTAGGACAAACAAAAGAAATCTTGAATTTAACAAAAATTTTAATTTTCTATGGTGGTAGTGACCCTACGAATGAAACGGAAAAAGCGCTAGAAGCATTAATGCTACTGAAGTGGCAATCATTCAAAATTAAAGTTATTGTGGGGATAACAAATCCAAAAAGTCATGATATCAAAAGTTTTTGTAAGTCGCATAACATTGAAGTGCTGCAAAACGTGTCGAATATGGCTGAAATCCTTATGGATATAGATATTGTTCTAGGTTCTGGTGGTGTTTCCATGTGGGAACGATGCTATCTGGGCATACCAACTATTACAACTATAGTTGCTGAAAATCAAAGACAGACTACAATAGCAGCCAGTGCATTTGGTGCGGTTTGGAACGCAGGATGGCATGAAGAGGTTCAAGTTGATAACTTGGTAGAACTAATACAAACTGCAGTGAGTCAACCTGAGGAATTACATCGCATGGCGAAACTGTCGTTCGAGCTCATGCAGCTTGGAACAGAGGGTAAACTACTAG
The DNA here is from genome assembly GCF_001742305.1 of Desulfuribacillus stibiiarsenatis. Classification (NCBI taxonomy): domain Bacteria; kingdom Bacillati; phylum Bacillota; class Desulfuribacillia; order Desulfuribacillales; family Desulfuribacillaceae; genus Desulfuribacillus; species Desulfuribacillus stibiiarsenatis. Next base: position 84,510 of record NZ_MJAT01000001.1, read on the forward strand.
AGTGGATAAATGAGGTGGTCACTTATGAAGGAAATACGCATTCAAAATAGAATCATTGGAAGTGGGCATAAGCCTTTCATAATTGCAGAAATGTCCGGTAACCATAACCAGTCCCTTGAGAGAGCATTACAATTAATTGAAGCTGCTGCAAAATCAGGGGTAGATGCACTAAAGATTCAAACATATACCGCTGAAACTATGACACTCGATATTGATGAGCGAGAATTTTTTATTAATGATCCTAGTAGTCTATGGCAAGGCAAATCCCTTTATAGTTTGTATGAAGAAGCGTATACGCCTTGGGAGTGGCATGAAACCATATTTGAACGTTGTAAAGAACTTGGAATCATTGCCTTTAGTACTCCATTTGACGAAAGTGCAGTAGATTTTTTAGAAGGGCTTAATGTTCCTTGTTATAAAATCGCATCTTTTGAAAACACAGACTTATCGCTTATACGAAAAGTGGCAAAGACAGGCAAACCCATTATAGTTTCAACTGGCATGTCAACAGTCTCTGAGTTAGATGAGATGGTAAGAGCATTAAGAGAGTATGGATGTGATGATGTAGTATTACTTAAATGCACGAGTACATACCCTGCCACACCAGAAAATAGCAATATATTGACAATTCCTCATTTGAAGCAACTTTTTGATTGTGAAGTCGGTTTATCTGACCATACTTTAGGTATAGGGGTTAGTGTCGCTGCTACTGCCTTAGGTGCATCTGTAATAGAGAAACATTTTACTTTGTCTCGAGCAGAGGGTGGAGTCGACTCTGCATTCTCATTAGAACCTGAAGAAATGAGATTGCTAGTATCAGAAACTGAAAAAGCATGGTTAAGTTTAGGAAAAGTGCAGTATGGTCCCTTAACTGTTGAAAAGACCTCATTGACGCATAGACGTTCCTTGTACATATCGAAAGATATGAAAGCAGGCGACACATTAACGAAAGAAAATTTGCGATCGATTCGCCCAGGTCTTGGACTTCCGGTGAAATATTTAGACGTATTCCTTGGAAAATCTATAAAAGTAGATGCAAAAAAGGGAACACCTATGTCATGGGACTTATTATAAACTAGAGAATAACTTATTATAACTAAGAGAAGGAAGTGAAGCATGAGGGTATTAGTTACTGGCGGAGCTGGTTTTATTGGTCGGTGGGTGGTTAAGAGGTTACTAGAAGATCAGCACGAAGTATGGGCTTTAGACGATTTATCGAATGGCCGCAAAGAAAATCTTGATGAATTTAAGGTTCAACCTAACTTTAAAGATTTTATTATAGGTGATATTCAGAGTCAGGAATTATTAGGCAATTTATTTAACGAAATAGCATTTGATATATGCTATCATCTTGGGGCTTCCATCAACGTACAAGACTCGATTGATGATCCGATGACTACATTTAACAATGATACAATCGGAACATTTTATGTCTTAGAAGAATGCAAAAAGCATAAGGTAAAGATGGTGTTTATGAGTACTTGTATGGTTTATGATCGGTGTATGGATGAAACGGGAATTACAGAACAGCACCCAATTAAACCAGCTTCACCTTACGCAGGAGCGAAAATAGCCGCTGAAAATATGGTGTTATCATACTACTATGCGTATCAACTACCTGTTGTTGTAATTCGTCCTTTTAATACTTATGGACCTTTCCAGAAAACTGGTGGTGAAGGTGGTGTTGTAGCAATCTTTATCAAAAATAAACTAGCAGGATTGAATTTAAATATTTATGGTGATGGAACACAAACAAGAGATTTATTATATGTAGAAGATTGTGCAAGATTCGTTGTTGAGGCAGGATATAATGATAATGTAAACGGTCAAATTGTAAATGCTGGTCTTGGTAGAGATATTAGTGTAAATGAGCTAGCGAAATTAGTCCTAGAAAAAGAGACGGAATATTCGCGAATTCAACACGTAACTCACATTCATCCACAAAGTGAAATCCAAAAACTTTTGTGTAATTATAATAAAGCTAAAGAATTGCTTAATTGGGAACCAAAGATATCTCTTGAAGAAGGTATTAAAAGAACTGAGGAATGGATCAAGAATAGTCACCTGATATAATGGTGGCTTTTCGTATATAATGACATGCATTGTGGAGATGAATATATGAATAATAATAATTTGGCAATCATGGGTGGTCAACCTGTTAGAAACGAATACTTGCCATATGGACAACAGTGGTTGGATGATCATGATATTCAAGCAGTTATTGAAACGCTTAAGAGCCCTTATTTAACGCAAGGACCGAAGATTGCAGAATTCGAAGAAAAGGTTGCTAACTATGTAGGTGCGAATTATGCAGTTGCCTTTTGCAATGGGACAGCAGGACTTCATGCAGCTTGCTATGCTGCAGGAGTTAGTGAAGGGGACGAAGTAATCACAACACCGATTACTTTTGTAGCTAGTGCTAATTGTGTCAGGTATTTGGGTGCTAACCCTGTCTTTGTAGATATTAATAATTCTACATACAATATTGATCCAGAGAAAATAGAAGATAAAATAACGTCGAAAACAAAGGCAATTATACCTGTTGATTTTACTGGTCAGCCTGCAGATATTAAACGTATTAAAGAAATAGCGGACAAGTACAAATTGGTTGTTATACAAGATGCAGCTCATTCTTTAGGAGCAACTTATGATCACGAATATCTGAACATGGAAGAAGGAAATAGTTGTAAAGTTGGAGCCATAGCTGATATGACTATGTTTAGCTTTCATCCTGTAAAGCACATTACAACTGGTGAAGGTGGAATGATAGTCACGAATTCTGAAGTGTACGCTAAGAAATTACGTAGTTTTAGATCACATGGTATAACAAGTGATCGATCCATCATGCTTGAAGATCACGGCCCTTGGTATTATGAAATGTTGGAACTCGGCTATAATTACCGCATGACTGATATTCAAGCATCTTTAGGCATATCACAGTTAAATAAACTTGACGCATACATAAAGATTAGAAGAAATTATGCTAATATATATAATCAAGCATTTCAAGGGTTGAGCGGAATCATCATTCCATACCAACTCAATGGAACACATTCAAGTTGGCACTTATATAGCTTGCGCTTTGAATTACAAAAATTCACGGCGAATCGAAGGCAAATATTTGATGCCTTGCGTGCCGAAAATATCGGTGTCCATGTTCACTATATACCTGTACATCTTCAGCCGTATTATAGAGAACGGGGATATGGTAAAGGACTATGTCCAATTGCAGAACAGTGGTACGAAGAAATAATAACTTTACCTTTGTTTCCTAAAATGACAATGGGAGATATTGAGTCAGTCATCGAAGCGGTTAATAAAGTATATTATGCTTATAAAAAATAGCATATGGTATCATCGATATATTTTACGAAGGGAGACATGTAGATGGACTATGGAAATTTCTTAGATACAATTATAAATTTCTCGTTAATCATTGGTTTCGTCATGTTAGTAAACTATCTTACGAATGTTTACAATAGAAGAAAACAGAATCAAGTTTCTGAATTTCTGAGTGGTGAAAGTGTTAACGAAGACGGTAATAATCAAAAGAATGATCGTAACGGGAAGTATCAGGAATGAAGATTAGTAATTTATCGACAAAGGATAAAAATGCGATTTTCCATCTCATACAGATTTTGAACGATCACGATCAATTCGATTATTCTTTGACGGATGAGTGGTTTGCAGTAGTGTTGAACGAATGTAAGGATCATATATTCGTTGCTTATGTAGACAACCAATTAATCGGATTAGCAACATGTATGATAGATGCTGCTGGGAGACAATCTGCGCAAATCAATGTCATGATTCACCCACAATATAGAAGAAGAGGCTATGGAAAGTCGTTGTTTGATGTCTTAATTGCTCATGCTCATAGGCAAGGTGTTATCCGTGTCGAAGCTTTTGTAAAAGAACGATTCCCTTATATTGTCAAGTTTCTAATGGATAGGGGATTTACTACCGTGCTGCAGTCCTGGAAAATGGAAAAAATAATTGGAGAATCAGCAACGATTAATATCAACGGTGGTTTTCTTGGCAAGTGTGAGTTTCGAAAGGCACGGGAAGAAGATGATAGATATTATCTAGCTATGATGAAAAGCTGTTTTGAGTTAAATGTAGAACAGGACAATTTTCATCAAATGCTGAAAGATTCCTCCATTGAAGTCTTTCTACTCTTTGCGCATCAAGAGCTATGCGGTATGATTTCACTCCAGTCGCGTGATAATCTTCAAATGGGGTATATCTTTGATGTAGCAGTCGCGCCTGAGCATCGTGGGAAAGGTATTGGTAGCCATCTGATTTCAAGAGTGCTTGACCATATGAAAAGGAACTGTTTGATGAAAGCAACCCTGATAGTTGACGGAACGAATGAAAATGCATTATCATTATATAAACGGTTAGGTTTTGAAATCACTGATGTGGATGTATTACTAGAAAAGTATATTAGAATATAGAATAAGTAGCATATAGAATTAGCAGAATATTACATTAACAAGGGGGCAAGTCTTATGGATGTTTCAGCAATGGCACTTTCATTGAGCCACATGAAATTAAGTCAGCAAGGAAATGTTACTATGCTTAAGATGGCAATGGATACAGCAAAAGGGCAAACAGAGGATATATCCCAAATAGTAGCACAAAGCATGAAAAGCTTGGATGAAACAACAAAAGCTATGGAACAATCTGTATTTCCTTATCTAGGGAAAAATATCGACGTTTATTTATAGAAATATTTCAAAAATGCCATCTGCTTCCAGATAGCATTTTTCTTGTTTTACATGTATACACGTTTTTTTAATATTTAACATCTAATAGGAGTTGAAGATAATATGTCGTATGATATCTGTGGTATTTGTGAACGCTTTTATCCAAAGGATGGAAAGGATTACTGTCCTGATTGTAGGGATAAGGATCAGAATGAATTTAATATCCTTAGAGACTACGTGAAGCAGAACTACAACGCTAAGGTGTTTGAGGCATCGAATGCAACAGGTATTCCAATCAATACAATTATGCGTTTTGTGAGAGAACGTAGAATTCATTTAACAGGTGGAGATAGCGGAAGTATCACTTTTAGAGATAAATAGAGTTTTTCAAGTACTATTCTTAAAAGCTTCCCATATTTTTGATAATCGCCTTATATTAACTTTAGGATTTATTTTAATATCCCTATAGAATGCAGGATATTTTTTGAATTCGGTCAGTAGTGCCATTTCCTGTTCAGTGATGAACTGGTACTCACCACTGTATATAGATTCTTGATTTTCCTTTACTTTTAACGCAATTGGTCCTGGTGTATCATATTCTATATATCCAGCGGCCGTCATTAACTCTTGATAAGTAACGTTTTTGAGATGCCGAGACATTTTTTTTAATGTAATGGGATTGATATGTTGCACCCCAGCCTCTACTCTAGAAAGAGTAGCAGGTGAAACACCCGCCTCCAAAGCCAACTGACGTTGACTTTTAAATCCACTTAACACCCTCAATTTTTTTATGTATGCTCCGAAATCTTTAAGGTCCAAGTTCATTCACCATCTATCCTAATTAACTTAATAACGTATTCATTATACCATAATATTGCGTATACGTAATAAAATGTAATTTGTGTTGGAAAATTTATAGAAACAAACCAAAATATGTTGCTTGCGCGAAACGTTTATGGTATATTTTTGTTGCGAGAACGAAACGTGCAGGAGGAGATATAGTGCCGCGTCATAGTTACATAGTTAGGTTGAATGTGGAAGCCTTTGACCGGAGAATCCGAGAAATTGGATTTGTAGATAATCAAGAGGTTGCAAGGGTAATGGGTATATCTACAACCCAAATATGGAGGGCTAAATTACCAATTAACGATTCAAGGTATAATTCTCCAGGGAATTGCTTCATTGCGGGCGTAATTTACACGTTAGGGGGGCCTTTCGAAAACTTTTTTTACATTGAGGAAAACATGAAGAAATGTGGTTTTCACGAGTAAAAATTTGTTGTGGACAAAAAACAGTGAAGGGTGTAAATTATGCGGGCAAAAGCGCAAATAGAATTGGACGGATTTACTATAGAATTAGTTGTTCAAGAACTAAAAATGGGCATATTGCGAGCTGAACAAGAGAGAGATTTCTTTCGAGCCCAGTATTTACAAGTTATCATTAATCAACTTTTGTATGAAAAGATGCAATTTCATAAAGATTGGGAGAGAACACTAAACAATAAATATTCGAAATATAAGAATTAAATAACACCTTGATTATAATGTCTACTCCGTAATATCCTGCCACTATCTTCTAATACTACAATCTGATTTTTTCGCAATCATATACATTTACTGCGTTAGTATCCTCATTAAAATTATATCATTAGTATTAGGAAAAGAAGGAATACTTTGCTAAACTATAGACATAACATTGTGCAGTAGGAGGTATATGAATGCAGGTAATCTTATCCCACTTGAACATAGATTTTGACGGTTTAGCCTCCATAATAGCGGCAAAAAAACTCTATCCGAAAGCGAAAATGGTTTTGCCGGAGAAGCTATCGATTTCTGTAAAGCAATACTTAGCAATCTATAAGGATTCATTTGATTTTCACGCTCCTAAGCAAATTGATTGGAAATCAGTTACACATGTCATAATGGTTGATATAGCGAATTTAGATCGAGTAGGGAATTTTAGCGACGATCTAAGACGAAGCGATGTATTGTTCACGGTTTATGATCACCATCAACCAGCGGAGAACGATGTAAAAGCAGACTCTGGGAAGATTGAATCGATTGGTGCAACAGTAACAATGTTAGTAGAAGAAATTCAAGAAAAGAACATATCTATGAATGCTTTTGAAGCGACTTTAATGGCTTTAGGATTATACATGGATACTGGTTCGTTCCGCTACATAGGGACAACGGCAAGAGATTTACTAGCGGCTGGTTACCTCGTCAACCAAGGGGCAAATTTAGCTGTTATTTCACAGTATGAAGATAAACCTCTAGGTGTTGAGCAGCAAAAGTTATTAAACATTCTTATGCAGAGTGGAACGGAGTTTCCTTTTCAAGGTGTGGATGTGATGCTAGCTACCCATAGGCAAAAAAGTTACCTCGGTGGACTCTCTCTCATCGCAAGTAAGATGATGGATGTTACAGGTGTGCAGGCACTCATACTTATTATTGAAATGGGTAACAAAGTGTTCATTGTTGGTCGCTCCAGTTCTGATCGTATCGATGTGTTGCCTGTAATTAACGCTTTAGGTGGCGGTGGGCATTCAAAAGCTGCTTCAGCAACTATAAAAGATGGTAGTCATGAAGACATAGTAGAAATCGTAAAGTCGAATCTAGCTGCGATTGTAAAACCAGCCGTTACTGCAAGAGATATGATGTCTAGCCCTGTAAAGACAATTTCCCCGGATACAAGTATTGAAGATTCAGCTAGGATGATGCTACGTTACGGACACACTGGGTTCCCAGTTGTAGATGTTGACAAATTGGTAGGTATAATCTCGCGAAGAGATTTAGATAAAGCAACGCATCATGGTTTAGGACATGCTCCTGTAAAAGGGTTTATGAGTAAAGAAGTTCGGACGATTGAACCGAATTTATCTGTAGAAGAGATTCAAAATATCATGATTGAAGAAAATGTAGGTCGCTTACCAGTAGTGGAAGATGACAAGCTCATTGGTATTGTGTCGCGGACAAATGTAGTGGAATACCTGCATGGACGGAGAAATAATAATTTTATTTTAGATGAATCTGCGTTAAAGCCATTAGAACGTAAGTTGAAAGATAGAATGAAAAAGCAAATGGAGCTACCGATCTACCAGCTACTTTTACATATAGGAGAAAAAGCAGATGAGATAGGAGTTAATGCCTACATTATTGGTGGTGTAGTGCGAGACCTTGTAATTGGCTATCCGAACGAGGATATCGATATCGTGATAGAAGGGGATGGAATTCAATTTGCCAATCTTCTTGCTGAGCAATATGGTGGAACTGTCAGAGGTCATGAGAAATTCGGTACTGCTACATGGAAACTACCGAATGAATGTCTATTAGAGACTATGTGTAGACCAGGATTGAAAATCGATATTACTACTGCACGTAGAGAATATTATGATTATCCGGCAGCTCTACCTAATGTGGAAAGGTCAACACTGCGTGAAGATTTATTCAGACGTGATTTTACTATTAATGCAATGGCAATCCAGATTAATAAAAAGAATTTTGGCATGCTAATCGATTATTTTCATGGTAGTAAAGATATTAAAGAGAAAAAAATAAAGGTATTATACAATCTAAGTTTTGTAGAAGACCCGACAAGAATTCTAAGAGCAGTGCGTTTTGAGAAACGTTTTGGGTATGCGATGGACAAGCAAACAAGAGACCTTGCTATTAATTCCGTTGATAAGATATCTTCTGTTTCTGAAGTAAGAATTTCTAACGAACTTCGGATGCTATTCAATGAACAGCACCCAATCGAATCAATTCAACGCTTATCTGAATTAGGTGCTTGGGAGTATATCATCGGGGAAGGCGTTATTACGAAAGATAAAATACATCAATTACAAACATTTAAAGATCTTTGCTATGCATACCATACCAAGAAAATAGCGAACAGTATCTTCAGGTCTCACAACAGTAGAGATAGTAGAGCATGGATTGGCTATTTCGTTATTCTTTTTCATGAATTAGATAATGGTCATGAACGGCTTGTAAAGTACGCTTTGAATAATGAGGATTTAGAGGTTGTTGACCAATTTGTCGTACTGCTAAATCATCAGGAATTACTCGATGCTATCCGTGCAGAAATTCCTACTATGGGAATGTTACATAAGTTTTTAAAAGAATATCGCTATGAATCAATCGTAATCATGATAGCTCTACTGGATCATTTATCTGAGCGCTTAAGTGAACGTATTATAGAATATTTAATGAAAAGAGAGCAGATTCCTCAGTATATTAATGGTGAAACATTAAAGGTGATGGGTCTTAAGCCAAGCCCAATGTATGCAAAGCTATTCTCAGACTTAGAACTAGCATGCATCGATGGGAACATTAAAAGTAAAGAGGATGCTTTACGATGGGTAGAGCAATATATTAAGAAACAATAACTTTCATGCAAAAGTTTAGCGTTATGCTAAACTTTTTTTTTGTATTGCCGATATTTACATTAGATATATTTACACGGAGGTGGCTATTTTATGACGAGTCCAATTCGATTTGGCGGGATTGCCAGTGGTTTAGATACTGAGAGTATGATTAAACAGTTAATGCGTGCGGAACGTTTTCCGTTGGATCGCATGTTCCAAAAAAAGAGAATTACAGAATGGCAGCAAGAGGAATATCGAAGTATAAATACTAAAATGCTAGATTTCAGGACTTCTGCTTCTAATATAAGATTACAAGGTACATTTCTTGCGCGCAAAGTTACTTCAACTAACGAAGCGGCTGTTAGCGCTAAATCTACAGGTGCATCTAGTAACTTTACGTCACAAATTGAAGTTACTCAACTAGCAAAGGCTGGATTCCGTAACAGTGCTGAAGATATTGCTATTACTGACACAAAGAGTAAAACAGCTTTAGCAGACTATGCTGGAGATAAATTTTCAATTAACGGAAGAGAATTCACAGTGCGGGCAGATGAATCGGTCGAAGATTTATTGAAGCGTATTAACGATGCGAAAATTGGTGTGTCTGCTTTCTATGATAGCACAACGAAGAAAGTATCAATTTCCTCACATACACCTGGTGCAAATAAATTGCAAATCACTGATACCGACGGATTCTTAACTAATCAACTAAAGTTAACTGACGGCTTTGCAGGTCAAGATGCTCTATTTAAATTAAATGGACTAGAGACTAGTCGAGACTCTAATACGTTTACTATCAACAATGTAGAATACACATTAAAAGCAGAAGGAACATCTACCATTTCTTCTTCTACCGATACAGATAAAATTATGGATACAATTAAAGATTACATTACCAAATATAATGATTTAATTACTAGTACCCAAGAAAAATTGACAGAAAAGAAGTATCGAAGCTACCCTCCTCTAACAGATGAGCAAAAGAAAGATATGACGGATAAGGAAATAGAGTTATGGGAAGAAAAAGCTCGTAGTGGTTTGTTGAGAGGCGACTCTTTATTAACGAATATGCTGTCAGATCTTCGTACAATGATGTCAGACCAAGTTAAAGGTTTGGGAGCGGGAAAGATTTCTAGCTTATTTGATATCGGTATTAAGTCAAACAATTACCAAGAACGAGGACTGCTTCATATTGATGAGAATAAACTTAGAGAAGCATTAGAAACAAAACCTGACGAAGTCATCGCACTTTTTACAGCACAAAGTGAAAATGTAAGCGAAAAAGGAATTGGTACAAGGGTTTATGATTCATTAAATATAGCGATAGACCGTGTTACGCAAAAAGCTGGTCGAGCAAATATGTCTACAGATAATAGTTTTATGTCAAAGGAATTAAGACGTTTTGATAGTCAGATGGAGCTATTTGAAAAACGTTTAACAGAAAAGGAAGAGCGTTATTGGAAGCAATTCACTGCTATGGAGAAAGCATTACAAGAACTTAACTCTCAGGGAGATTGGTTGATGGCTCAGCTTAGCCAACCGACGAGATAATTCTAAACATAGTGAATAATCAACAGGTAATCGCTTTTACTTAAAATGTGAAAAGAGGTGATAATATGGGATTTGACGGAATATCATCTGTTAGAAGTAACCCAGCACATTCTAGTCCACCAAAGACAATCAATATCTTAAACCATATGCGATCGGAGCAACGAGAACAAGATAAGCAAAAAAATGTTTCCAAAACAGCAGAGGCTCAAGGAAATAGTACAAATATGCAACAACAAGTAAATGAAGAGGATTTAATTAAAGCCATTGAAAAAGCCAATGAAAGCTTTAAAGGGAAAAATGCTAGATTTGAATACTCAATTCACGAAGAAACCAAGAAGATAATGGTGAAAATTGTAAATCCGACAAATGACGAAGTAATTAAGGAGATACCATCAGAGAAAATACTCGATATGGTAGCTAAGATTTGGGAGATGTCAGGTTTATTAGTAGACGAAAAGCGATAGATTAACATTATATTAGGATAGGGTGATTCACTTGGCTACAAGCAATCCATACCAACAATATGCACAGAATAAGGTTTTCACCGCTACACCAGGCGAATTAACATTGATGTTATATGAGGGAATTTTGAAATTTTGCAAACGTGCAAAGGTAGCAATTGAGCAAAAAAACATTCGCGAAGCGAATGACGCTTTGATTCGTTCGCAGAATATTATCAGAGAACTTAAATATACGTTAAAACAAGAATATGAAGTAGGGAAACAATTAGCTCAGCTCTATGATTTTATGCTCAATCAACTTATTGAGGCGAATATCAAGAAAGAAGCTAAATTAGTAGATGAAGTATTGGGGCTAGCTCAAGAGCTACATGATACATGGAAAGAAGCAATTAAGCTTGAAAGACAGCAACGAAAGCAGGCATAATTGATGGTTGGTGCAAAAGATACAGTCAAGAACAATGTGCTTAAGCTTATCGACGAATTACTAGAAGTGAGCCATCTGTTACAGCAGGATGATATCTTAATAAGAAATCATTTAATCGAACATCTAGAACACCGAAATACACTTTTCGTCAGTATGCAAGAGTTATTAAACAGTGAACGTGACTTAACACACGATTCATTGGTGCGTAAGAAATTGCAGGAAATATATGATTCGCATAAAGCAATAGAAACTATTGTGGAAAAACAGAAGCACGATGCTTCTGAAGAGCTTCAGAAAATAGAGCTAGGCAAACGGTCTTCCGAGTTATACGAACACGGGCGCGGTCGGGTTACCCGTAGGAATCCCTATCAAGCAACCCCAGACGCTGCGTTCTTCGATAAGAAGAAATAGTAAAAAGACGGTACGAGTCGCTTTAACGCGCACTATACCGTCTTTTTATATCTTGTGCTCCTCGCGATGAGTAAACAGCATCATTATGTGCACATGTCTCAAGTAATTACTACTTATCCACATTATATGTGCATAAGTGCCGATTTTTATAGGAAAACCTGTGCATAACTTGCGAATTTCTCACATGACATTCCACAATCCTCAATATGAAAAAGTTTAAAATCTGTGGATAATGTGTATAACTCTGTGAATAACTATGGAATTAAGGTTTTTGTTGTGAGTAAATATTTTATGTAAGAAATTTAAAACACCCGTTCTCTTGACTTTTCCGTTTTAGAGGACTAAAGCACTAAATAGCTATCCTAATTCTTTAGGACGATAGAATTTGTTACTTCACATTACTCTTTACGATAGTAAAAGTGAAGTACAACTATTGAATTATCAATCATATGTGTGTATAATTATCAGTGTTGCAAAACTAGTGGGACATCTTGTTTCTTTGAAATTCCTAGTTTTGCATTTATATTGTGTAAGAATGTTGTATGTAAGATTTTTCTATTAAACAGGGGGAGAGAATACAAATGAAAAAGTGGACAAAGCTTTTCGTAGTAATGACTTTAGTATTAAGTTTAGCTCTAGTTTCTGTTGGTTGTGGTTCTAAAGACAATACTGCACCTGCAGATGGTAAGAAGGTATTCAAAGTTGGAACTGACGCTGCATATAAGCCATTTGAATGGACTATGCCAAACGGCGATATTGTAGGTTTTGACGTTGATGTAATCAAGGCTGTAGCTGAAGCTGGTGGCTTTGAAGTGCAAATCGAACACAAGGGCTGGGAAGGTCTTTTTGAAGCTGTAAATAACGGTGAAATTGATATGGCAGTTTCTGCAATCACGATTACAGAAGAGCGCCAAAAGGAATATGATTTTGCAAATGCATATTTCGAAGCAACACAGTTAATTCTTGTACCTGAAGATTCTACGATTGCTTCATTAGCTGACTTAGAAGGTAAGAACATTGGAGTTCAACAAGGAACAACGGGTGATATTTCAGTTCGTAGTGCATTTGGCAAAGAATATGCTGGCGTGAAGCCTTTTGAGAACACTCCATTCGCGATTCAAGCGTTAACAATTGGTCAAGTAGATGCAGTTGTAGCAGATAACGTAGTTGTATTAGAGTACATCAAAGCAAACCCTAACGCAAAAGTTAAGTTTGTTTCTGATGATGCATTTGAGCCGGAATACTATGGCTATTTAGTGAAAAAAGGTAACACAGAATTACAACAACTTTTAAATGAATCTTTACAAAAAATTATGGACAATGGTAAGTACGAAGAAATTTACAATACTTACTTTGGTAAGTAATTCGAAGATTGCAATTCAATAGATAATCACAGAAAGCTTATCTTTCTCCGAAAAGAGATTGATAAGCTTTTTTATAAGAAAGTATATCATTCTTATCACAAATAAGTGCAACTAAGGTATTCTCTTCACCAAAGCTTGGCGAATGCCAATTTCTTTATGGTAATTCTGCATTTTATATTGCATGGCTTGTCAACTCAAGGTATAATCAAGCGTGGTATTATACGTTCGTAATGTAACGAATTAGTATGTCAAAGTGAAAGGAAGCGATTTTCTATGTACGATTTTGACTGGGATGTAGTCATAGATTACAGTCCTTTATTTATCAAAGGTGTTGGAATGACAGTTCAATTAACTACAATCGGGATTATCTTTGGGATGATTCTTGGTCTAATCTTAGCATTTATGCGATTATCAAAAAATCCTCTATTTAATTGGCCTGCTACTATATACCTTAATATTTTCCGCGGTACACCGCTTTTTGTACAATTATTAGTCATTCACTTAGCTGCAATTCCAATGATTTTTGGAACGTCTCAGGGACCTTTCTTTTCCGGCTCAGTGGCATTAGCACTCAATAGTGCAGCGTATATCTCGGAGATTTTCCGTGCAGGGATTAAGTCCATCGATAAGGGCCAAATGGAAGCTGCAAGATCTCTAGGTATGACCCATTGGATGGCAATGCGTGAAATCATTCTACCGCAAGCAGTGAAGCGAATGATTCCGCCGTTTGGGAACGAGTTCATTATGCTTCTTAAAGACTCGTCGCTAGTGGCTGTCATCGCGGTTCACGATTTAACACAAGCGGGACGTATGGTCATGGCAGCTACTTTTAAACCGTGGGAAGCGTACTTGCCTGTCGCTGTGCTTTACTTAATGTTGACTTTACCTCTTACTTATCTAGTGGCATATCTAGAAAGGAGGCTGGAAACGAAATGATTATTGTAAGAAATCTGCATAAGAAATTCGGCGAATTACATGTATTAAAAGGCATTGATGCTGAAATACAGGAAAAAGAAGTAGTAGTTGTAATTGGACCGAGTGGATCGGGTAAGAGTACCTTCCTTCGTTGTTTGAACTTATTAGAAGACATTACTTCAGGTGAAGTGTTCGTAGAAGGCGCGAATATCGCTGACAAAATTACAGATATTAACCTAGTACGCCGACAAGTGGGGATGGTGTTCCAGCAATTCAATCTATTCCCGCATAAAACAACTTTAGATAATATTACGTTAGCACCTCGAAAGCTATTGAATAAATCGAAACAAGAAGCAGAGGAAAAGGCATACCAATTGCTAGATAAAGTAGGGCTTAGAGATAAAGCCCATGTTTACCCTGACAATCTTTCTGGTGGTCAGAAGCAACGTGTTGCGATTGCCCGCGCGTTAGCGATGGAGCCAAAGGTAATGCTGTTCGACGAGCCGACTTCTGCCTTAGACCCGGAAATGGTTGGAGAAGTTCTTGGTGTAATGAAGCAATTAGCTTTAGAAGGCATGACGATGGTTGTTGTTACTCACGAAATGGGCTTTGCTCGTGAAGTGGGTGACCGTGTGATTTTTATGGATGAAGGAATTCTGGTTGAGCAAGGAACGCCAGATGAAATTTTCAAAAATCCGAAAAACCCAAGAACGCAAGCTTTCTTAAGCAAAGTACTGTAATAACAGTGAGTAAAAAGTAAAATATAAAAATCCGATGATATATACGATGTAAACTCGGCGCACACTGAAACAACGAGTGGTAGCTATAATTACTTCTCCTGATTAGACTTTTTGATGAAAATACAGTACAATAACTTTACTACAAGAAAACTTTTCCATTGCACATTGGAGATGAAAGGAAAAGAGGATTTTGTAGAAAAAGGACGAATATAGTAGGTAGTACCAACACAATCTAAACGTTGTGTAGATCAAGAATTCATCAGAAATTAGGAGGGGTTATTTATGAAGTATAACCTTCGAGGACACAATGTCGAAATTACAGACGCATTAAAAGATTACGTAGAGAAGAAACTGGGCCGCATCGAGAAGTATTTTGATACTCCGCCGGCAACAGACGTCCAAGTAACATTACGTGTATTACGTGCAGATCATACTGTAGAAGTAACGTTACCTCTAAATGGAATGATTATACGTGCTGAAGAAACATCGAATGATATGTATGCAAGTATTGACCTTGTCGGGGAAAAGTTAGAACGACAAATTCGCAAATATAAGACTCGTGTGAATCGTAGATTTGAAAATCAAGGAATCCGTAATCTATTTAAAGATTTTGCTCCTACTGTGGATGAAAAAGAAGAAAAAGACGAGGACTTCTCTGTAGTAAAGACAAAATCTTTTGGTGTAAAACCTATGGTAGTAGAAGAAGCAATTCTTCAAATGAACTTGATTGGCCACGACTTCTATGTGTTCTTAAATGCAGAAGAAGATGCAGTAAACGTTGTGTATAAGCGTCGCAACGGTCAATATGGTTTAATTAAACCAGAATTCTAAAAATTGTTCATTCAGATTTAGTAACAACATTTATTTAGCAAAACTCCACATTTGCCTATTTCGAAACCTAGTCACATGTCATATGTATATTAGTATCAGACTATGGCGGAGGGGATCGAAATTGGAAGTACTATTACTGACGATCCTGTTTTTCTCATTATGGGTTTCGACGCATATTGGGTTTTGGAATTTCCGGCAGATGTACTACATACCAAGCCTGTTCTTATACTTTACGCTTGGCCTTAGTACTGTAGGAGTTGTCTATTTTATTCGTAACACGGACGTAGTCATACTCTACTTTGGAGTTGTCCTTGGCACTATTCAAGGGAATCAAGAAGCAGAATGCTTAGAAGAATATAGAGGAACCAGACCTAGAGCGTTATTCTAGGTCTTTTCTATTTTCTTTTCTAGTCTCCTTATTGTTCTATCATGCTGCTTTATGTTTCTGGTGTTCTCTCCATATGTTGTGTTCACTTTGGAAAACTGTTACAATTAAATGATGGAATAGTTATAATTTAATGATGTGACATATGAAACGTTAGTTAGTATCCATGCGTCATATTAGATGCTAAATGTGTAACGATTGAATTAGTGATTTTAATTGGAATTTGGTTCGCTATTTACTTGGTATCGATGAGATACGATAGGAGTGGTAATACGTGTTATTAGATTTAATGAAGAAACTATTCGGGGATGGAAATGAACGAGAAGTCAAGAAACTATATAAAGTTGTCGATCAGATTAATGCTTTAGAGCCTGCAATTACGCAATTAAGTGATGATCAATTACGTGGTAAAACTCAGCAATTCAAAGATGAGTTTACAAATGGTAAAAGCTTAGATGATATTTTACCGGAAGCCTTCGCTGTAGTTCGTGAAGCATCGAAACGCGCTCTCGGAATGCGCCATTTTGACGTGCAGTTAATTGGTGGTATTGTGTTACATCAGCATCGTATTGCCGAGATGCGTACAGGGGAAGGTAAAACCTTAATGGCGACCTTACCTACATACCTTAATGCAATTACTGGTAAGGGAGTTCACGTCATTACAGTCAACGACTACCTGGCTAGACGTGACAGTGAATGGATGGGGCAAATCTATACATTCCTAGGTCTTACAGTAGGTCTGAACGTTCACGGACTTACCCATGATGAGAAACAGGATGCGTACCGTTGTGATATTACTTATGGTACGAACAACGAATTCGGTTTTGACTACCTTCGCGATAATATGGTGTTATATAAGGAGCAGCTAGTGCAGCGACCGTTATATTACGCAATCATTGACGAGGTCGATAGTATCCTGATTGATGAAGCGAGAACACCGCTTATCATATCTGGGAAAGGAGAAAAGTCTACAGACTTCTACCACCAAGCGAGCCGATTCATTACAAAGTTAACAGAAGAAGACTTCACACTTGATGAAAAGGCGAAATCAGTCACCTTAACGGAATCTGGTGTAGCCAAGGCGGAAAACCACTTTAAGTTAGAGAACTTGTATGACGATCAGAACATTACAATCAACCATCAAGTACTACAAGCGCTGAAAGCTCGTGTACTGATGAAACGCGATGTTGACTATGTAGTAGAGGATGGCGAA
This sequence comes from Desulfuribacillus stibiiarsenatis, assembly GCF_001742305.1. Taxonomy (NCBI): domain Bacteria; kingdom Bacillati; phylum Bacillota; class Desulfuribacillia; order Desulfuribacillales; family Desulfuribacillaceae; genus Desulfuribacillus; species Desulfuribacillus stibiiarsenatis. The sequence goes on from NZ_MJAT01000001.1 coordinate 101,880, forward strand.
GTCATCATTGTTGATGAGTTCACGGGTCGTTTAATGCAAGGGCGTCGTTTTAGCGATGGTCTTCATCAAGCAATTGAGGCAAAAGAAGGACTGAAAACTCGCGAGGAAAGTAAGACTCTCGCGACAATCACCATCCAGAATTACTTCCGTATGTACCAAAAGCTTGCGGGCATGACAGGTACTGCGAAAACAGAAGAAGAAGAATTCATGAAAATCTATGGTCTGGATGTAGTGACAATTCCTACGAACCGCGAGATGATTCGTAAGGATATGCCAGACGTTGTATATAAGACAGTCCGTGGGAAAGTATCTGCCGTCATCGAAGAAATTGTGCGCCGTCATCAGACAGGTCAACCGACTTTAGTAGGTACTATTTCGATTGAGAATTCGGAAATGCTATCTCAGCTATTGCAGAAAAAAGGTGTACCACATACGGTTCTTAACGCGAAATATCACGCACAAGAAGCAGAAATCGTATCAAAAGCCGGTCAACGTGGTGCCGTTACAATTGCTACGAACATGGCTGGTCGTGGTACAGATATCGTCCTTGGTGAAGGAGTTGCTGAACTTGGCGGACTTCATATTATCGGCACAGAACGCCATGAGAGCAGACGTATTGATAATCAGCTACGTGGTCGTGCAGGACGTCAAGGGGACCCTGGTTCTTCGCAATTCTACGTTTCTCTAGAAGATGACTTGATGCGCTTGTTCGGTGGCGAATCAATTACTGCTATCATGAATCGAATTGGCTTTGATGAGGACCAGCCGCTAGAGTCTGGTATGCTTTCAAGAGCAATTGAGAAAGCACAAGAAAAAGTAGAGACGAATAACTTCATGTTACGCCGTCACATCCTGCAATACGATGATGTCATGAACAAGCAACGTGAAATCATGTATAAGCAGCGCCGCGAGGTCTTAGAGAATGATAGCATCCGCGATATCGTCATTCAGATGATGGAAGACGTGTCAAGTCGCTTGGTTGAAATCTACTGTCCGGCAGAAGAAGTACCAGAAGATTGGGATATGAATGGATTGCTGGATGGGTTGAATCGTATTTACTTAAAATCGGGTCAGTTAACAATTGAAGAACTAGATGCATTACGTATTCATCATGAGCCAGAGAAAGTCATGGAAATGCTTAAGGAATTGATTGAGAATCTCTACGATGCTAGAGAGCATGAGTTAAGTCCTGAAATGCTTCGTGAGCTTGAGAAGGTTATTGTTCTTCGTGCCGTTGATAGTAAGTGGATGGATCACATCGATGCGATGGATATGCTACGTCAAGGGATACATCTGCGTGCGTATGGTGGTAAAGATCCTGTCATGGAATATAGCTTTGAAGGCTATGAGATGTTCGAGGCTATGATTCACACGATTAAAGAGGAAGTATCGACATATATTATGAAGGCCCATGTACAGACACAAGATCAATTGGAGCGCGTAGAAGTAGCGCAAGGTCAAGTGGCAACCCATGGCCAAGGTGGTTATGTTGCTGGTTCTCAGCCTCCTTTAGGGCAACCGAACAAAGGTGTCGAAGCGCCAAAGAAAACCCCTTATGTGAATGATAATAAAGTTGGTAGAAACGATGACTGCCCATGCGGAAGTGGTAAAAAGTATAAGAAATGTTGCGGTACGTAAAATAGTACGTAATATAAAAAAAATGCATCTATAGGAAATGTTAGAAACCATGCCGATTTTTGTCGCATGGTTTTTTTTATATGGGGAAGAATATTTTAGTAACGGAAATTGAATCATACACTGGTGGTGACTTTATGGTAAACGGACAATCATCGAAAAAATCACCCTTTAAATTATATCGTACAGTACCGATAAATTACATTCAAAAGCCAATGCAACTCAAAAGAGTAAAAAAAATGCTCCAGAAGCTATTTCATAGTAGCTTCGATTTGGTGTTCCGTCCCGTTGGTGATCAATTTCTTGTTGCCTATTTATACCCGGTTATCGATATGGATCGCATGGAGCGAACAGTGCTTACTCCTTTAAAAGAACATATGCAAGAAAAAGAAAGCTTGATTCAAAGTCAAAATAAAAATCAAAAAGAACAAACGTCTACAGCACTTGAGGCACCTCACATAAATAATGAAACACAAAAAAATCAACTAACCAATATAGGGTACTTCGATCAAGTGTTTACGTCAGGGGTTATAGTGTATCAAAAAAAATGGAAGAACATATGCAGTGAAATGATTAAGGGCTCTGTTGTAGTATTTCAACAGCAAGGAGCTGAAGCTGCGGTACTTCGTCTGCCGAATTTCGAACACAGGGCAATTACAGAACCCGATAGCGAAAAGCAGGTCCGTGGTCCGAGGGAAGGTTTCATTGAAGATATTGGTGTCAATATGTCACTTTTGCGTAAGAAAATGCGATCACCATCCCTAGTATTTGAACAACAAACGATTGGGAACTTGACAGAGACAAGGGTAGTTCTAGCATATGCAAAAGGCATCTGCGATCCGGAAATTTTGCAAGAATTAAGGGACCGTTTATCCATGATTAATATTCAGGGTGTACTGGAGAGTGGATATTTAGAAGCATTTATTGTGGACCACCCATGGACCCCATTCCCACAAACTGAAAACACAGAGAAACCTGACAAAGCAATTGCAGAAATTATGGAAGGTAGAATTGCGATTTTAGTCGATGGTTCCCCAAATGTAATACTTGTCCCTGTTGTGTACGGACAGTTTATGCAGGCAAGTGAGGATTATTATGAAAACTTTTGGTATGGTTCGGCATTGCGTATTTTGCGAGCACTAACATTTTTTATTGCTCTATTCTTACCTGGTATTTATGTAGCGATAACATCTATGCATCAGGAAATGTTGCCGACAAGCTTTGCGCTGAAACTCGCAGGAGCAAGAGAGGGTGTGCCGTTTCCTGCGATTGCCGAAGCGTTTTTCATGGAAATCGCTTTCGAATTTTTACGAGAAGCAGGGATACGTTTACCAGCGCAGATTGGTCAAGCCGTTAGTATTGTAGGGGCGCTAATTATTGGTCAAGCGGCAGTAGAGGCAGGGATTGTTTCACCTGTGTTAGTGGTAGTAGTTGCGCTCTCGGGGATTGCCTCTTTTGTAATTCCATCCTATCGATTAGCTATTGCTTTTCGGTTGATTCGATTTGCAATCCTTCTATCTAGCGGGATTCTAGGTCTTATTGGCATTACTTTTGTAGCGCTTTTATTCTTAATCCACTTATCTTCTATGCACTCCTTTGGGGTTCCGTACTTTGAGCCTGTAGCCCCGTTCAAGAAAAGCCATTTGCAGGACTGGTTTTATCGCGCCAATTGGCAGACAAAAGCGAAAAAACCTTTCAATATAGCTATCAATAAGATGAGAAATAAGGTAACTTCTGAAACAGTACCGTTTTCTAAAAAAGGAAATTACCCTCACTAGAAAGGGAGTTACGGATAGTGGATTCTAATAAAAATATGGTTCTACCGAACCAATGGATCACTAACTTTCAGTTGTTCTGTCTAATCATTCTCGTGCGGTCTATGGCTGCTATTAGTTTAACGCCTGTACTTACGTCAGGTTATACAAGACAAGATGTTTGGATTGCAGTACTACTATCTATTTTCGCAAGCTTTATCCAACTCTGGATTGTAGTGAAACTATATAAGATGTTTCCTACATTAAAAATTGGCCAAATTATTGACCATGTGTTAGGAAAATATCTTGGGAAAATAGGTAATTTTATATTTGTACTATTCTTTTATATTTTGGCTATATATTGGTGTGCGTATGTAACGAATCTAGCAGATGTAATTCTTCCTGAGACACCGCGTCCAGTCATTAAGTGGAGCTTTTTGTTCGTATGTTTCTACGCACTCTATAAAGGGCCCGCAAGTATTTTACGGTCTAGTGGTTTTATATTCATCTCGTTAGTTGGGTCTTATTTTTTCTTGGTGGTGTTTTTAGTGCCAGAGTTTGACTTTGCGCAGTTTAAACCCATCCTATATTATGGTTGGACTCCCATATTAGTAGGTACTATTGTGCCTTCCGTACTATTTTTTGAAAGCATTATGCTTTTGCAATTTTTACCTATGGTTAGAGCAAATCAATGGACCGTGCGAATTCCGTTTTTTGCGCACGTATTTGCCGGACTATTGTTATTGGTTACTGCTTGTTTATTAGTCATGGTATTTGGACCGATTGAGGCGGAGAAAATACAGTTTACAGTGTTTACATTAGTACGAGCCATTTCATTAGGTGACTATGTAGAACGGTTAGAATTTGTTGTAATCGCTGCATGGTTTTCTGTGATTTTTTTTGGGACGACAACATTTATCTATATCACCAGAGAAATTCTATTGAATATGATAAAAAGGTTAAATAGCTATGATCAATATGTGAATGTTGGAATGGTATTGGTGATTGGCTGGTTGGTTCCCAAAATGTTTCCAGATATGCTTGTTTTGCTTGAGTTCTATCGTGTAGATCAATACGGATTTAGTGGTTTTGTCATAGCTGGGGCATTTCCAATAATATTATTCATTGTCGCGAATTTGCGTAAACAGGGGGCGAAGCTATGAGAAGAAACATGACGGCGGTAATGCTTGTATGCTGTTTGTTCATCACAGGCTGTTGGAACCGCGTAGAAATGAATGAACTTAACTTTGTCATAGGCGCTGGAATTGATGTAAAGGATGATGAGGTTCAACTTATAGCTCAAGTAGCAAGACCGGATGTATTAGCAGCTGACGCACCACAAGAAAAGGCGTATCGAACATTTACTGGCACTGGGAAGACAATCTTCGATGCGATTCGCGACGTTACGTTGCGTTCACCAAGAAAGCTGTTCTGGGGACATCATCAAGTGTTGTTGGTTAGTGAAAAAATGGCGGAAGAAGGTTTATTAGAGACGCTCGCATTCTTTGCACGTGATCATGAAACTTCTCGTCACGTGCATATTGCCATTGGAGAAGGGGAGTTTAAAAAGCTATTTACGGAACACGTTTATGAGAGATCCATTCCAATGATGTTTCTTGTTCCATTAATGGAGGGTTATAAAGCAAATGCTAAGACTTTTGCGATTAAACTTCATGAATTTTTAAAAATTAATAGCACACCAGGGATGTGTGTATCGTTGCCAATCGTAAGACTTCGCCAAGAGAATGGATTTAACATGTATGAAATGCATGGAACAGCCTTATTTAATGAGAATAAAATGGTGGGTAAGCTGACGCCTGAAGAGACACGAGGGCTGTTATGGTTGCGTGATGAAGTGGAGTCAGCCATTATTCCCATGAATATCACGGAAACGGCAAAGGAGAAAGATCCATTAGTTCAAGAGGTAAGCTTTGAGGTTCTGAGTGCCAAGACCAAAATTACAGCAGATGGTGAATTAAAATTTACTGTGAAATCAGAAGTAGACGTTAGCTTTGGTGAGGACAATTTCCGTGAAGAAGTTCCACGCTCGGAAGAGCGAAAAATTATAAAAAAAATGACGGATAAAGCAAAGAAAATCATCGAATCAGATATGAAACAATATGTTGAACGCTCTAAGGAGTTCACCACCGATCCCGCAGGTTTTGGCCGTGCAATGTACCGCCAAAAGCCAAATGAATGGCGAAAGTATGAGGCTATATGGTGTGAAAAAATGTACCCTCAAATTGAAGTGACCTATGATATCACTGTTAAGAAATCAGGGAATATGATGCTAAGGGACTTAGATGCACAATAGAAAAATGGATGAAATGATGAAACGAATTATTCGATAGACAAAGTATTTTATCCTTAGAATTTGTTTGTCAATTTCCTAGAGAGTTGTGATATAATAACTGATTGTATACTAACATATGGTATAATCTGAGGGATAATATAAAGCGGAACGGATATTATAGAAGGTTTAAAGAGTGACTTGAATTGTGAGTTTCTTTTTTGTAATAGTTTGTTAAGGGTAGGGGATGTACATATGCTATTAAGTGAAATTAAGACAGATATTATGAAGCTGAAGAAGAATTATGAAGAGATTCGGAGGTCTCTTTGACTTAGCAGATAAAGAACAACGCATCGAACGCTTTGATGCCATGATGGGGGAGCCTGACTTTTGGAATGACCAACAGGAAGCGCAAAAGGTCATCAATGAAGCCAATGCGATTAAGAAGTTTGTCGATCGATTTCGTGTTTTAGAAGGAATCCATGACGAGATGACTACCCTGTACGAACTGATTGAAGAAGAGAAGGAAGAAAGTTTACTACCGGATTTACAGAAAAGTTATGATGACTTAGAACGAGAAATTAATGTTTTTGAACTAGAATTGATGCTAAACGGTCCTTATGATAAGAATAGTGCAATTCTTGAAATTCATCCAGGAGCTGGTGGGACAGAATCGCAGGACTGGGCCGAAATGTTGTTACGCTTATATACGCGATGGGCGGAACGGCGTGGCTTCCAAGTCGAAACCTTGGATTACCTTGCAGGGGATGAAGCAGGAGTCAAGAGTGTAACATTATTGATAAAAGGATATAATGCGTACGGATATTTAAGCTCAGAACGTGGGGTGCATCGATTAGTGCGAATTTCCCCGTTTGATGCATCTGGTCGTAGGCACACTTCCTTTGTGTCAGTCAATATTATGCCAGAGCTAGATAATGATGTAGATATTGAAATTCGCGAAGAAGATTTGAAGATTGATACATACAGGTCTGGTGGGGCTGGCGGTCAGCACGTCAACACGACAGATTCGGCAGTGCGCATCACTCACTTGCCATCGGGTATAGTGGTGACTTGCCAATCCGAGCGTTCCCAAATTAAGAATCGAGCGGCTGCTATGAAGATGCTTCAAGGCCGCTTACTAGAAAAGAAGTTAGAGGAACAGCGTCAAGAAAATCTAGCAATTCGTGGCGAGCAAAAGGATAATGGTTGGGGAAGTCAGATACGATCCTACGTGTTCCACCCGTATTCAATGGTGAAGGATCACCGCACGAATGTAGAAGTAGGCAACGTGCAAGCAGTCATGGATGGCGATATCGAAATGTTTATCGATGCTTGGCTTCGTCAGAAATTGAAGGTGACAGAATAATGCCAAATAGAGAAGCAGGATTAAAGAACACTTTACAAGAATATGTACTATTATCCTTTGGTAGCTTGTGTTTAGCCCTGGCACTGAATTGGTTCTTGATTCCGAATCAAATTGCATCCGGTGGAATTAGTGGTATCGCCAATATTATTTTCCATGTGACTGGAATCCCTGTGTGGATGTCACTGCTAGCGATTAATGTACCTGTATTTATCATAGGAACGATGATTCTCGGTTCGAAAACAGGGATAAAATCTTTTATTGGGCTTGTGCTTGTGTCGGTATTTATCTTTGCGACCGATTGGGTCGATCCTTTAACAGATAATTTATTGCTCGCCGCACTCTATGGGGGGTTACTTGTCGGTGTTGGCTTGGGCTTCGTATTCCGGGCTCGCGCAAGTACTGGTGGGACAGACCTTATCGCTCAAGTCGTACATAAGTATACAGGGTTAAGCCTTGGAATCTGCATGCTGTTTATTGACGGGATGGTCATTGTGACAGCGGCGATTGTCTTCGGGGCAGAATTTGGTCTCATGGCACTTTTAAGTTTATATGTAACAAGCAAGACGATTGACTTAGTGCAAGAAGGGTTTAGCTTTGAGAAATTCGCTCTCATTATATCGGAGAAATCAGAGGATCTGCAGCAGGCAATCCTAGTCGATTTAGACCGAGGGGTGACAAAGCTTCACGCCCAAGGTGGTTTCACCGGAATTGACCGCCCGATTTTAATGTGTGTAGTGGAACAGAAAGAAGTATCGGCACTGAAGAAAATGGTCAAGGAAGTTGACCCCGATGCTTTTGTCATTATTGCTCCTGCACAAGAGGTACTTGGAAGAGGTTTCCGAGGGGTCAAGAAGATAACATAGTTTACTCGAAATAAGGCGACTAAGGTTCAGTGGACAAAAACACCACAGAACACGAGTCTTCTTTAATAATTATTATTAATGAATCATTAATGAATCATGTATGGAGGGATTATTATGCAAAAAGAGCAATTGATTCTTATTCAAGAAAAAGCAAGACTCATTCGTCAAGATATTTGCACAATGACATGCAAAGCAAAATCAGGACATCCAGGGGGATCACTATCGTCTGCGGATATCGTGGCATATTTGTATTTCCATGCGATGAATGTAGACCCGAAAAACCCGAAAGACCCAAACCGCGACCGTTTTGTTCTTAGTAAGGGACATGCTTCCCCAGTATTATACGGTGCACTTGCGGAGAAAGGTTTCTTTCCACGTGAAGAGCTTTTAAACTTTAGAAAAATTGGTGCTATGCTGCAAGGTCACCCAGAAATGAAAGGAACTCCTGGTGTTGATATGAGCACTGGATCATTAGGACAAGGCCTTGCGGCTGCTAATGGTATGGCACTTGCAGGGAAGTTGGACAAGAAGGACTATCGCGTATTCGTAGTCATGGGTGACGGAGAAATCCAAGAAGGTATGATTTGGGAAGCGGCTATGGCTTCTGCCCATTATAAATTAGATAACGTAACAGCATTCTTAGATTATAACGGCTTACAAATTGATGGACCGACAGAAGAAGTTATGTCTTTATGTGACGTAGCGGCAAAGTGGCAATCCTTCTGCTGGCACACGATTGAAATTGATGGACATAACATTGAGGAAATTCATGCAGCTGTGGAAGAAGCGAAGACGGTGAAAGGCAAACCGACGATTATTATTGCGAAGACAGTCAAAGGTAAAGGTGTATCGTACATGGAGAATCAAGTGGGCTGGCATGGAAATGCACCAAGTGATGAACAACTAGAGACTGCATTAGCAGATCTAGCGGATATAGCTGATTTTTGTGGAGGTGCACAATAATGACGAAAATTGCAACTCGTGATGCATATGGGAAAGCGTTAGTAGAATTAGGAAAAATAAATCAAAATATCGTGGTATTAGATGCGGACTTATCGAAGTCAACGAAGACTGCGGATTTTGCGAAGGAGTTTCCAGAGAGATTCTTCGATATGGGAATCGCTGAGCAAGGAATGATGGGTACTGCTGCGGGTTTTGCTACGGCAGGGAAGATTCCTTTCGCTAGCACATTTGCGGTATTTGCAACGGCACGTGTTATGGACCAAGTTCGTAACTCGATTGCCTATCCGAAGTTAAATGTAAAGATTGCAGCAACCCATGCAGGCTTAACTGTTGGGGAAGATGGTGGATCTCACCAAGCGATTGAAGATATAGCGTACATGCGTGCAGTACCGAATATGACGGTAATTGTACCTGCTGATGCAGAAGAGACGAAGCAAGTAATTTTCCAAGCAGCTGAATACAACGGGCCTGTCTATATCCGTTTAGGAAGACCGAATGTTCCAGTTCTTTTTGATGAAAATTACAAGTTTGAAATCGGTAAAGGTCATCAGATGCGTGACGGTTCTGATGTCACAATCATTGCTACTGGGATTATGGTGAGTAAAGCATTAGAAGCTGCTGACAAGCTTAAAGAGCAAGGGATTTCTGCTCGTGTCATTAACATTGCTACGATTAAGCCAATCGACAAAGATATTATCATTAAGGCAGCAAACGAAACAAGGGCAATTATCACGGCAGAAGAGCATTCTATCATAGGCGGTCTCGGAAGTGCTGTTGCGGAAGTGTTGTCAGAAAACGCACCAACTAAAATGAAGCGAATCGGCGTGCAAGATACTTTTGGAGAATCTGGAACGCCTGATGCACTACTAGAAAAGTATGGATTAACGGCTGTTAAGATAGCAGAAGCTGCGATTGAAATTTTAAAGTAATATATTTCTACACACCCTGCATATAATGTACAAGCTTACAAAACTCGTATGAAGGGTGATTCCATGAACCGCGTTAATCTAATTACCATTGGAAAAAGAGAAATCATATGGATTGCAATTGCTGTAGTAGTCGTAGTTGTTACAATCCTTGCAATTGTTTTCCGAGATGGTCAAGAAGTGATTTCAAATCAATCGGGAGTAGCGCCGATTGGGAATAAGCAAGAGCAATCAGAAGAGTCTACGATTGATGATCGAGAAAGCGCTGCTCGCTGGTATAAGCAATCCTGTTCCTTATGTCATGGAGATGATAAGGAAGGACGCTTGGATTATCCTAGTCTAATACATGTGAAAGAGAAGTACACTGTGGATGAAATCTACTTGATCATTACTGAAGGAACGCGTGAGATGCATGGTGGATTCCTTCAAGGCAAGGAAGCAGAAGCAGTTGCTAGGTGGCTTAAAGCAGAGTAAACGTTTATATGGTATATATAATTTGTTGAAGGATATTCTTACATATGATCTTAGAGAAGAAGTCAGTTCGATATGACATTTAAAAGAGAAGTCGGTTTGATGAAGTAAACTGAGAAATTATGATGATTGAAAACCTGTGGAACTAGCATTAGTTTCATGGGTTTTCTTTATCCTGAAAATCCGGAATATTAATGATTGCAATATTATGCAATACTATGTATAATATTGCATATTGCACGAAATGATTGACTAGAATTTGACTCAATTCTATGTAGGGAGGGCTTTATATGAAGGTTGGTATTATTGGCGTTACAGGTTATGGTGGCATTGAATTATTGCGATGGTTAAAGGGCCATCCTCATATAAAAGTAGCGTATCTTGGTTCGCATTCGCAGGTAGGGATTGATCTGGTGGATGTGTACCCGCATTTAGAGGGTCAATTATCTCATGTGATAGATACGGAATTAAAAGCGATTGATATGGACTTAATTGCTAGTAGTTGTGAATTTGTATTTTTGAGCCTTCCTTCTGGTGTAAGTAGCCAATGGGTACCGCAGCTATTAGAGCGCGGGCTAAAGGTAGTAGACCTTGGCGGTGACTTCCGACTGCGTGATGCAGAAGCACACGAAAAGTGGTATAAGAAGACAGCTCCAGACCGAATAAGCCAGAGTAAAGGTATTTACGGTTTAACAGAATTTCATCGAGAAAAGATTGCGAACGCTGAATTTATATCAAATCCAGGATGTTATCCTACTAGTGTATCGCTAGGGTTAGCGCCACTATTGTTACATGATTTCATAGAAACAAAAGGTATTATCATTGATGCAAAATCAGGCACTTCAGGTGCTGGTCGAGCAGCCGCTGTAGGAACTCTGTTTTCAGAAGTACAAGAAAGTATCCACGCTTATAAAATTGGCGAGCATCAACATACACCAGAGATTGAACAATTCTTAAGCGATTTAACGAATAAAGAATTGCGCGTAACTTTTACACCCCACCTTGTTCCGATGACAAGGGGAATACTAAGTACGATGTACGGTCAATTAACGGATAAAGCGAAGGCAGCAGGGATTACGACGGAAGGCTTGGTAGATTTCTATCGTGAGTTCTACGCGAAAGAAAAGTTTGTAAGAATTCATAAATCTGGGCAATTTCCAAAGACTAAGCTAGTATATGGAACGAATTTCTGTAATATTGGTGTATATGTTGATTCTCGTACAGATCAAGTTGTCGTTGTATCGGCTATTGATAATATGGTGAAAGGCGCTGCCGGCCAAGCGATACAAAACATGAATGTAATGTGTGGTTGGGAAGAAGCCACAGGAATCGATTTACTACCGTTGATTCCATAATCAGGATCCCGTCGTAGTTGAAGCTTCAATAATGTAAGCTGTATAAACAAAGAAATGAATATAATGCATAAATATACATCGTTATGCATTGTATGATAATAAAGCTTGTGAATTTTACAAGAAACAGAATTGATGATTGACGCGAATAGTTTTAGAGATATGAAATGAAACCGAAGAGATAAGAGGATAGGAGTGTTTATACAATGAAAAAGAATTTTACGATTATAGATAATGGGACTGTTACTACACCAAAAGGTTTCTTAGCCCAGGGTGTATATGCAGGGATTAAGAGAAAGAGAAATGACTTAGGAGTTTTATACTCCGTGAATCCAGCAAGTGCAGCGGGCGTATACACATTAAACGTTGTGCAAGCTGCACCGCTAAAGCTAACGAAGCAATGTCTAAAGCAGACGGGAAAGCTGCAAGCAATTGTTGTAAACAGTGGGAATGCCAATGCTTGTACAGGTGTAGAAGGTGACAAGAACGCAAAAATCATGCAGGAGCTTGTGGCACAAGGGTTAGACATTCCGAATGAATATGTAGGAGTTGCTTCTACTGGGGTTATTGGACAGCAGTTACCAATGGACTGCGTTCGTAAAGGGATAGAACTGGCGCTAATGGATCTATCTGAAAATGGTGGCACGGGCTTTAGTGAGAGTATTCTAACGACGGATACTTGCGACAAAAACCTTGCCGTGCAAGTGGAGATTGATGGTGTTACGATTTCTATTGGTGGAGCAGCTAAAGGTTCAGGTATGATTCACCCGAATATGGCAACAATGCTTGGGTTTATTACCACAGACGCGGACATTGAGCCGGGCCTACTACAGCAACTATTATCAGACGTAACGGACCAAACGTTCAACATGATCACGGTTGATGGTGATACAAGTACGAATGATATGGTACTGGTGATGGCAAATGGTTATTCTGGAGTAAAACTTGATACGAACCATCCGCAGTGGGAAGTATTTAAAGAAGCGTTCAACTATGTTTCTGAGTACCTAGCGAAGACTATAGCGCGTGATGGTGAAGGTGCTACGAAGTTGATTGAAGTGACTGTCAAAAAAGCAAAGTCGAAAGAACAAGCTTCTATCATTGCAAAATCAGTAATCGGCAGCTCGTTAGTGAAATCGGCTGTCTTTGGCGCTGATGCCAACTGGGGAAGAATTGTTTGCGCTGCGGGTTATAGTGGTGCTGACTTTGATCCAGATAAAATAGAAGTATATCTGATGGGGACGTTGATTTTCCAAAATGGAATGGGTATTACCGTAGATGAAGATGTGCTACAAGAAAAGATGAAAGATGAGTTTGTTCCAATTGAGTTAGTTTTACATGATGGAGAAGCACAAGCACGAGCATGGGGCTGTGACTTGACGTATGACTACGTGCGTATCAATGCAAGCTATCGCTCGTAATCAAGCGACAAGACAACTAATGTAGCAAATTTACAAAATAATCAATCAAAATAATCAATCAAAATAATCAATCAAAATAATCAATCAAAATAATCAATCAAAATAATCAATCAAAATAATCAATCTATAAAATCAATCAATAAAATCAATCAATAAAATCAATCAATAAAATCAATTAATAAAACTAGTCTATTAAGCGACTTAAATATACATGAAGCAACTTAAATAACATGAAGCAACTCAAATATACATGGCTTAAAAATGAACATGGGAAATTGGAGGTTGGTATGATGACGGCTGGATTGCATAGAGCACAGGTGTTAGTGGAGGCATTGCCTTATATTCAAAGATTCGCGGGGAAAATTGTCGTTGTAAAATACGGCGGCAGTACGATGGGGGAAGATACATCTTCTTTTATACAAGATTTAGTGCTGATGAAGCAAGTAAATATTCATCCAGTTGTTGTTCATGGCGGTGGACCGGAAATTACCAACCTTTTGGAGTCAATGGGCGTAGAGGTTCAGTTTGTAAATGGCTTACGTGTAACGGATCAAGCGGTCCTTGATGTGGCAAGTATGGTGCTAGTTGGGAAAATCAATAAGCAAATCGTGTCGCAAATTCAGTCGTATGGTGGAAAAGCGATAGGCCTGAGTGGTATTGATGGAAAGCTTTTGCTTGCGAGAAAGAAACAAAACACGAAAGTTGATTTAGGTTTTGTAGGTGAAGTGGAGCAAGTCAATTGCAAGCTGTTACGTGGCTTAATCGATGAAGGATATATTCCTGTCATTGCACCTTTAGGTGTAGATGACCAAGGCCAGCGTTATAATATCAATGCAGATACGGTGGCAGCAGCAGTCGCAGGAGAGCTTCGGGCTGAGAAGTTTGTTTTATCGACGAATGTTCCTGGTATTTATATAGAAGAAAACGGGGTTAAAACAATTATATCTGCAATAGGCGCTAAGAAGATTGAGGAATCGATTGACAATGGTCAAATCAGTGGAGGTATGGTGCCAAAGGTAGAGGCGTGCTTAGAAGCTTTGAACCGTGGCGTGAACACTACGCATATCGTAGATGGTAGACAAGAGCATGTATTGCTTTTAGAACTTTTAACAGATACGGGTGTAGGAACTATGGTATCGAGGGAGGATGAAATATCATGAGTTTAATGAACACCTATAATCGCTGGCCAATTCAACTGGAACGCGGGCAAGGAAGTTATGTGTGGGATACGGAAGGTAAGAAGTATTTAGACTACACATCAGGGATTGCAGTGAATCAGTTCGGGCATAACTTTCCACCGCTGGTTCAGGCGATTCAGGCACAAGCAGAGAAGCTGATTCATTGCTCAAACTTATTTCATATTCCTTCGCAACAACAATTAGCAGATGCACTAGTACAAGAATCGGGCTATGGGAAAGTGTTTTTCTCAAATAGTGGTGCAGAAGCCAATGAGGCTGCGATTAAGTTAGCTCGTCGCTACCAGCAAAAAGTCCGTGGAGAATATAGATACGAGATTATTACCTTTGAGAAATCCTTTCATGGACGCACATTGACGACAATCACGGCAACGGCGCAACCGAAATATCAAGAAGGATTCCAACCCCTTCCTGAAGGATTTATCTATTGTCCACTTAATAACTTAGAAGCAGTAGAGCAGGCAATCACGGATAAGACAGCAGCGATTCTTTTTGAACTTGTGCAGGGAGAAGGCGGGGTACACATTGTAGACCCTCAGTTCTTACAAGGTCTGAAAGTGTTAGCGGAAAAACATCAATTATTGTTGATTGTCGATGAAGTGCAGACAGGTATGGGACGTACGGGTACGATGTTTGCGTGGCAACAATTTGATTTTCAGCCTGATATCTTTACATTAGCTAAAGGCTTAGGGGGAGGAGTTCCGATTGGTGCTTGCGTGGCAAAGGAAACTGTAGCGGAAGCGTTTGTCCCTGGAACCCATGCATCAACATTTGGTGGAAACCCACTTGTTACAGCGGCTGCCAATGCCATTATGAACGAAATGAAGAAGGAAGAAACAAAGCAACAAATCCGAACCAACAGTGAACAACTAACAGAAAAATTACAATTGCTACAACAAGATTTTTCTGATTTAATAGTAGAAATGCGAGGAATGGGACTAATCCGCGGGATACAATTCGTAGATTCTGTGCCTGTCCTTGATATGATTGCTAAGTTCCGCGAGAAGGGCTTATTGCTAGTACCGGCTGGAGATAACACTTTGCGCCTATTGCCGCCACTTAACACCTCTTTTGACGAAATAGAGGAAGCTTTTACGGTGATTCGCGAAGTCCTCAACGATTTGACATTAGTAAAAAGTTAAAAGCAGCTAAATCTATCTTCAGCATACGATATGATTACGATACGACAGTCTACATGTATTGTGAATTATCCGAAGCACTTCTATTAGGTTAACCGAAAACATCTATTATTTAAGTTTAAAAGAAGATTCGATAACAACTAGAACAAGGGGGTACGAGGATGAAAGGGAAATTAGTGCTGGAAAATGGTGCTGTCTTTGAGGGGAAACTCATTGGAGATACGAAAGTAACCTACGGAGAGGTTGTCTTTAATACTGGAATGACAGGCTACCAGGAAGTTTTAACAGACCCGTCCTACGCAGGACAAATCGTCATCATGACATATCCTTTAATCGGAAATTATGGAATTAACGTGGATGACCATGAGTCTTATCGATCTCATGTGGCGGGCTTTATCATTGGGGAAATGTGCCCTACACCAAGTAACTTCCGCAGTTCGTTCACGGTAGATGAATATTTAAAATCGCAAGGCGTAGTTGGTCTATCTGACATCGACACTCGCCAATTAGTGAGAATGATACGCGAGAATGGGACGATGAAGGGATACATCATTCCAAACAGTCAATACGGTGTTGTGACGGTTAACGGCCTTGATTATCCTGAACTGCCAAAGGACTTAGTTGCCAGAGTAACTCGTAAGAATCGAGCAACCTTCGAACCAGCCAATGTAAAGAATCCTACCCATCATATAGTGATTTATGATTTTGGACAAAAACAAAATATGGTTCGTGCGTTACATGCCCTTGGTTGCAAAGTGACAATCGTACCGTATTTTACAACGTTAGATGAAGTTATGAAACTAAACCCTGACGGAATTCTTTTCTCCAATGGACCTGGGGATCCGATGGACCTTGTAGATATTACTCCGGAACTGAGAAAAGTAGCGGAAGCGTACCCGACGATGGGTATTTGCTATGGCCACCAAATGTTAGGGTTAGCGTTCGGTGCGAAAACAACGAAATTACGCTACGGCCATCGTGGAAGTAACCACCCAGTAAAAGACTTACGAACAGGTAAAGTGTATATTACTTCGCAAAATCACGGATATATTGTAGAACCAGATTCTTTAGCAGCTACGGATATGGTCGTTACACATATCAATGTGAATGATGGTACAGTAGAGGGAATTCAACATAAATCGTTACCAATTTTCAGTGTTCAATATCATCCGGAAGCATGTCCTGGACCGAAGGATTCGCTATACTTTTTCCAGGATTTCATCATGACGATTAATGAACATAAGGAAAGGACGCGTGAGCTAGTTTGCCCAAAATAGATTCCATTAAAAAAGTTCTTGTAATCGGTTCTGGCCCTATTATTATTGGGCAAGCGGCTGAGTTCGATTATGCAGGAACTCAAGCATGCAACGCATTGAAAGAAGAAGGCATTGAAGTTGTGTTAGTGAATAGCAATCCAGCGACGATTATGACGGATCAAGGGATTGCCGACAAAATATATATTGAGCCGCTAACAGTACGTTCCTTATCGCAAATCATCGATAGAGAGCGTCCAGACGGAGTACTTCCTACATTAGGAGGACAGACTGGATTAAATCTTGCGGTCAAATTATCCGAAGCTGGAGTTTTAGAAAAATACAATGTTAAGCTCCTTGGAACCTCGTTAGAAGCGATTAAAAAGGCAGAAGACCGTGATCTCTTCCGCACATTGATGCTGGAGATTGGACAACCGATTCCAGAGAGTGAAATCATTGATAACTTAGTAGAAGCTGAACAGTTCGCTGCTCGCATAGGATTTCCGTTGATTATTCGCCCTGCCTATACTCTTGGTGGTTCTGGCGGTGGAATCGTAGACGATCACGAGCAGTTAAGAGAAACAGTCAGTCGTGGGCTTTCGCAAAGTCCGATTGGTCAGGTGCTAATTGAAAAAAGTATCAAGGGCTGGAAAGAAATTGAGTATGAAGTTATGCGTGACTCCAATGATACTTGTATTACCATTTGTAACATGGAGAACTTTGACCCTGTTGGGGTTCACACAGGCGATAGTATCGTTGTTGCTCCTTCACAAACATTATCGGATTGTGAATACCAGCTATTACGTACTGCGTCCTTAGATATCATTCGTTCACTAAAAATTGAAGGCGGTTGCAATGTCCAACTTGCCTTAAATCCATATAGCTTTGAATATTGCGTAATTGAAGTAAATCCTCGTGTAAGTCGTTCCAGTGCCCTGGCATCAAAAGCTACAGGATATCCTATTGCAAAAGTAGCCGCAAAAATAGCAATTGGTATGCATTTAGACGAAATCATTAACCCTGTTACTGGTCTTACGTATGCAAGTTTTGAGCCAGCACTTGACTATGTAGTTGCAAAAATTCCGCGTTGGCCGTTTGATAAGTTCCCAGAAGCGAACCGCAAACTCGGAACGCAAATGAAAGCGACGGGAGAGGTCATGGCAATTGCTAGGACAATGGAAGGCGCTTTATTAAAAGCCGTTCGTTCCTTAGAAATTAAGGTACAAACTCTTTTGCACCCAGTATATGCAGAGTGGACCCTGGAGCAATTAACGGCAAAACTTGCGGAACAACCAGATGATAATCGTTTATTTATCTTAGCAGAAGCACTACGCAAAGGCATGACTGTACAGAAAGTACGTGACATCACAGAGATTGATCCATTCTTCGTGGAAAAGATATTAAACATCGTCCGCTGGGAAGAAGAAATTAAAAAGGCAAATCTTGATGAGGTTACTTCTGAACAACTGCGTTTGTGGAAAAAAGTTGGATTCTCTGATGCGTATATCGCTGACTTAATCAATATGGGTGCACTTAGTAGAGCGGAAGATGATGCATTACTTACACATTTAGATGTGCGTAAACGCCGTAAGCAGCTCAATGTGATCCCTTCATATAAGCTGGTAGATACATGTGCTGCAGAATTTCCGGCAAAGACTCCTTACTACTACTCTACCTACACAGGTGAAGATGAAGTAGAGAAAACGGACAAGGAAAAGATTCTTGTTATCGGTTCAGGGCCAATCCGTATTGGTCAAGGAATTGAATTCGACTATTGTTCCGTCCATGCGATTTGGGCGTTGAAAGAAGCTGGTTATGAAGCAGTCATCATTAACAATAATCCGGAAACAGTAAGTACAGACTTTAACGTAGCAGATCGCTTATATTTCGAACCATTAACATTAGAAGATGTACTAAATGTAGCTGAAAAAGAAAACATCAAAGGTGCTTATGTGCAATTTGGTGGGCAAACAGCAATCAACTTAGTGCATGGTCTACGTGATTATGGCATTCAAATCCTTGGAACATCAGTGGAAGGTATTGACCTAGCAGAAGACCGTGACAAATTCCGTAGGTTACTTGACCGTTTGCAAATTCCTCAGACAAATGGTGCAATGGCAGAAAATGTCGAAGGAGCATTAAAAGTTGCTGAAGATATCGGCTATCCATTAATGGTTCGCCCTTCTTACGTCATTGGTGGGCGTGGCATGCAAGTCATATATGAGCAATCGGAACTAGAGCGCTATTTAGCAGAGGCAGTGGACGTTTCCCCTGGTCGCCCGGTACTTTTAGATCAGTATTTACCAGGTAAAGAAGTAGAAGTTGACGCTGTATGTGATGCGGAAGATGTATTAATCCCAGGAATTTTCGAGCATATAGAAAGGGCTGGCGTTCACTCAGGCGATAGTATGGCCGTGTATCCTCCGCAAAACGTTAGCCAGCAAGTATTAGATACCCTAATACTATATACGACAAATATTGCCCGGGAAATGTCGATTCGTGGATTAATCAATATCCAATATGTAATAGTTGATGAAGTGGTATATGTGCTAGAGGTAAATCCTCGTGCATCTCGAACTGTGCCGATCATCAGTAAAGTCACGGATACACCACTGGTGCAGTTGGCAACTCGCATTGGTCTTGGTGATACTTTGAAAAATATGGGCTATACGAGCGGACTGATTCCAAATCGTGATTTTGTAGCTGTTAAAGCGCCTATATTCTCCTTTGAGAAAATGAGTGACGTGGATATTTCTTTAGGGCCTGAAATGAAATCTACGGGTGAAGTATTGGGAATTGCTCGTAACTTTGTAGGATCACTTGGGAAGGTATTTGCTACAGGGCATATTCGCGAAGCGACAGAGCAGAGACAGCCAGGATTATTATGCTCGATCTCTGACCGTGAGAAAGAAGCAGGCGTTGCACTAATGAGAAAGTTCGCAAGTCTGGGCTTTAAGTTATATGCAACACCAACCACAGCAAAAGCATTAGAGGATGCGGGATTAGAAGTGACAGAAATTCCGTGGCAGCTTGTGCAAATCCGCGAAATGTTTAGACGTAATGAGATTAATTTAGTCATCAACATACCAACTATCGGAAAAGATTCTTCACGACAAGGATTTAAGTTAAGAAGAATGGCTGTAGAGTTCGGAGTTGGATGTTTAACGGCATTAGATACAGCGGATGCGCTATGCCAAAGTATAGAAGAGCGTGATAAGTATTTGCCTTTTACTTTGGAAGAGTTTTTAAGTGGGGAATTCCTGCAGAAATTATAGCCTTATGTTTCGAAAGCGAGGTACTGCCTCATTCACTACAGTTCCGTCTTTATGATTTCTAAGTTCGGTTTCTAAATGATTCAAACTCGCTGTCGCTCAAACAATGAATCATTTTGCGAAACCTTCACTAACAAATCATTACAAGACTTCACTGGAATGCTCTTTCGGCAGCACACACTTTCCACCACAATACAAATGATCAACTCATGAGTATGTGTGGAAATGTATGTAACGAGTGGTTTTTGTGAGAGTAAGAATGGTTCGATGAATGATTTTAGCGGAGCCTTTATGGAATAACTTTGCGATAAGGATTTTCTTAAAAGTTTCACTGTCTGAGCGTAGAGAGTTTGAAACTTGAAAATCTGAGCGTAGAGATTCCAAAGGTGTAGCTCTAATGAACGAATTGAACCGTTATACTCTAATGAACGAGTGTATATTTATTTTCACAGCCCCACAACTATTGAAAGCGAGGTGCTTTTTTTGAATATATTAAATAATTTAAAGGGTAAAGACTTCTTAACCCTTGCAGATTTTTCTACAGAAGAAATTCTTGCATTATTAGACCTTGCCATTGAATTAAAAGCTGGGAAAGGTCCACAAAAACCGCTAGCTGGCAAAACACTAGGAATGATTTTCCAAAAGTCTTCTACACGTACCCGCGTATCCTTCGAAGTTGGGATGTTACAGCTTGGAGGGCATCCATTGTTTTTGAGTAACAATGACATTCAATTAGGACGTGGAGAAACGATTTATGATACAGCAAAAGTACTTTCTCGTTATGTGGATGCAATCATGATTCGCGCTCACGGACATGAGCAAGTAGAAGAGCTGGCAAAGCATGCTGATATTCCTGTCATTAATGGTCTTACGGATACGTATCACCCATGCCAGGCATTAGCAGATTTGCAAACCATTTTAGAGCACAAAGGTAGACTAAAAGGCTTGAAGGTAGCTTACATTGGCGATGGCAACAATGTGGCGCACTCACTCATGATAGGTTGCGCGAAAGTTGGAATCGATGTAGCAATTGCTACTCCCGCTGGTTATGAGCCAGATGCTAAGATTGTTGAAAGAGCAAAATTAATTGCACAGGCACATGGAAGTTCTGTTGTAGTTACCAATGATCCAGTGGAAGCCGCGAAGAATGCTGATGTGTTGTACACAGATGTATGGGCAAGTATGGGGCAAGAAGCGGAACAAGAGAAACGCGTGAAGGATTTTGCAGGGTATCAAATCGACTCTCAGTTATGCAGTCATGCAAAGCCTGACTTTATATTCTTGCATTGCTTACCGGCACATCGTGGCGAAGAAGTTTCAGCAGAAGTGATTGATGGACCTAATTCTGTAATTTTTGATGAGGCAGAGAATCGCTTGCATGCACAGAAGGCAATCATGGTTGCTTGCTTAAGCTAGTTCTTTATTTTACGAATGTTTTATGATACATTGATTGATAGTGAAAAATATGAATATATAGTGATCTCGCGAGATCCAAATAAAAGGAGTATGATTATTCAAATGAGTAAAGAAAAAATTATTTTAGCGTATTCCGGTGGTTTAGATACTTCAGTAGCAATTAAGTGGCTACAAGAGAAATATAACTATGATGTAATTGCAGTAGGGTTAGACGTAGGCGAAGGTAAAGACCTAGAGTTCGTAAAAGAAAAGGCATTAAAAATTGGTGCAATAGCGTCTTACACAATTGACGCTCGTGAAGAGTATGCATATGAATTCGCACTACCAGCGCTTCAAGCAAATGCTTTATATGAAACGAAGTACCCTCTATCTGCTGCTTTATCTCGTCCTTTAATTTCTAAGAAATTAGTTGAAATTGCAGAAAAAGAAGGCGCAACTGCTGTAGCTCATGGTTGCACTGGTAAAGGTAACGACCAAGTTCGTTTTGACGTTTCTGTAACAGCTTTAAACCCAGATTTGACAATTGTTGCTCCAGTTCGTGAATGGGCTATGTCTCGTGATGAACAAATTCAATATGCACTTGAAAGAGATATTCCAGTACCAGTTACAAAAGAAAATCCTTTCAGTGTTGATGAAAACTTATGGGGTCGTAGCTGCGAGTGTGGCGTGTTAGAAGATCCATGGGCAGAAGCTCCTGAAGCTGCTTTCACTTGGACGAACTCTATTAGCAATACTCCAGATGAAGCTGAGTATGTGGAAATTGAGTTCAAAGAAGGCGTTCCAGTTAAGTTAAATGGAGAACAATTACCATTACATGAGTTAATTGTAAAATTAAATACAATCGCAGGTAAACACGGCGTCGGAAGAATCGACCATGTAGAAAACCGTTTAATCGGTATTAAGTCTAGAGAAGTTTACGAAGCTCCAGGTGCCATGGTATTAATTCAAGCACATAAGGAAATCGAGTTCTTAACATTACCTAAGGAAATCATTCAGTTTAAGCCTGTAATTGAGCAAAAATACGCGCAAATGATTTATGACGGCCTATGGTTCTCAGCGTTAAGAGATGTTCTTGATGGATTCATCAAAGCTAGCCAAAAGACAGTAACAGGTACTGCAAGAGTGAAACTTCACAAAGGTACTGCATTTACTGTAGGTAGAAAATCAGAGCAATCTCTATACAACCATGAATTAGCTACTTATAATCCAGAAGATACATTCGATCATGACGCTGCCATTGGTTTTATTAAGCTTTGGGGTCTTCCAACTAAGGTATATGCAATGGTAAATAAGAAGAATAAGTAATTCGCAACGCTAGTTGGGATTACAACTTAACATAAATGGAACATACAGAATTTAAATACTAATGAAGGAATGACTTACTTGGTGCTTGTATTGATTTGCTGCGGCAATTGATATGCACTAAGTTAGTCATTTTAATATGTAGCGAAGGGGTTTTAACGATGAAACTATGGGGCGGCCGATTCACAAAATCTACCCATAAATTAGTGGATGAATTCACAGCTTCTGTACTTTTCGACCAGAAGCTTTGGAATGAAGATATTAAGGGAAGTATTGCCCATGTCACTATGCTTGGGAAACAGGGAATTATCCCACAAGCAGATGCAGAAACGATTAAGAATGGTTTGCTCGTCATCCGTGAACGCATTGAAAACGATGAATTTACATTCTCCGTTACTGATGAAGATGTGCATATGAATATCGAGAAAGCCTTAATCGAAGAAATTGGTCCTGTCGGTGGTAAATTACATACAGGCAGAAGCCGTAACGATCAGGTTTCTACAGATATGCACTTGTTCTTATGTTCTCGTATAAAAGAAATTGTTGAATTGCTGAAGGGATTACAACAGGTTCTTGTGCAAAAGGCTGAGACGAATATCGATATAGTCATTCCAGGATATACCCACTTACAACGTGCGCAACCGATTTTATTTGCTCATCATATGATGGCGTATTTTTGGATGTTTCAACGTGATGTGGAGCGTTTCGAAGACGCATACAAACGTGCCGACATATTACCATTAGGCGCAGGTGCAATGGCTGGGACAACTTTCCCGATTGACCGCCAGTTTGTTGCGGATCAATTAGGATTTACTAATATTTATGAGAATAGTTTAGATGCAGTAAGCGATCGCGACTATATCTTAGAATTTTTATCTGCTGCTTCGATTACAATGATGCACTTATCACGTTTTTGTGAAGAGTTGATTTTATGGTCAAGTACAGAGTTCCAGTTTATTGAACTTGACGATGCATTCTGTACTGGCAGTAGCATCATGCCGCAGAAGAAAAACCCTGACGTAGCAGAGTTAGTTCGCGGGAAAACGGGTCGTGTCTATGGACATTTGATGTCATTACTAACGATTATGAAGTCCTTGCCATTAGCGTACAACAAAGACTTACAAGAAGATAAAGAAGGCATGTTTGATGTGGTAGAAACCTTGAAAATGTCATTGACCCTATTTGCACCAATGATTGAAACGATGAAAGTAAATGAAGATGTTTTGAAGAAGACTGTGAATCAAGATTTTGCGAACGCAACGGACCTAGCAGATTATCTTGTAAGAAAGCATTTACCGTTCCGTGATGCTCATGAAGTAATCGGAAAAATCGTGTTACATTGCATCCAGAATAAAAAATTCTTACCTGATTTAACGATAGAAGAATATAAGGAATTTTCGGATTTATTCGATAAAGACGTGTATCAGGTCATTGATCCGATCAACGTTGTGAATGCTCGTAATGTCCTTGGTGGAACAGCCAAACCTCAAGTTCTTCAGGCTATAGAAAAAGCGAAAATACTACTAGGATAAAGAACATAAAAAATATAAGCCCAGACTCACTTTTCAATTAAGTGCATTCTGGGCTTTCTTATGTTAGATAAAGGTAAACTTAACATAGATTCTATTATCATTTATATAAATGACGTCTAATTGGAAGAACTTTATTACTTTTTTTATACTTGTAGTTTATTAAGAAAGCTGTCAGAAAAACCGATAATATAAGTGCTAAGTATTTTTCGAGATGATATTTTCTAATTATAATTCATGAAATGTTGGTGAACCAATATGGAAATCACAAGTCATATAGCTTCTAATGTTCGAACATCAGACCCTAAATCCGATTTGCGATCGGGGCAGGTGGTGTCGGCTACAGTTAAGGAACGAATTTCTGACAGTGAAGCTGTCCTATCTATTCGTGGGCAGGAAGTGAAAGCGACCTTTGAAGGGAAAATCCCAGAAGGTGATCGTTTATTAGTTGAAGTCAAAAATGCTGAAGGAAACCAAATTGTAGTAAAAGCAATGGACGGGCAACAAGCACAGAGCCTAACTAAGCTTACGGCAGAAAGTGAGTTACAAGCAATTGCACAGAAATTTGGCGAAAAACTCACTCCAGAGCTTCGTCAAGCAATGCGTATGGTAATTGACTCAGGGATGCCGCTTTCTAAAGAATTAATTCAAGAGATTAAAAACTTTATTCATACAAAAATTGATACTTCGACTGTTGAAAATGCAAAATATGCTGATCGAATGAATCAATTGGAGAACAAATTAGAGACACTGCAAGCTGCTCTAGCTAAAAACATAAACATTTCTCAAGTTCATTTACAAGCCGTTCACGAAGCATTACATGGGTCGGGATTGACAGAAGCAATCAAAAATTTACAATTGCAGATTTCTAACAACCAGGGCTCTATTGCACAACAAGGGACATATCTCAATCATGAGCTTATTCAAACCTTAGGAAATATCAGTGCAAAGGATTTTCTTGTAAGTGTAGTGACGCAGAAAATGGCTGAAGTAGGCAATGAATTTAAGGATTTACGAAAAGAATTAACCAAAAACCTAGATAACCTATCTCGTTTAGTGGAACAGGGGGCACGCAATTCCTCCCAGTTAGCAATGCGCATAATTGAGCCAACCATTCAAATGCTTGATAAAGCCTTATTAAAAAGCGATATGTTCCTATTTACTGATATGAAAACAGAGAAAGTTATGATGAAAGCTAGCTCCGATTTAGCGGCAGCTAAAAGTTTATTAGCAAATGGTGATCGCGAAGGGGCATTCAAGCTGATCCAACAAGTCCAATCACAAATCAGTTCATTAAATTGGAAACCATCAGCGGACCGCGTACAGAGGTTTGTGATGGAAGGTCAGAATCAAATAGATTTCTTGAAACAACCAGTAGAAAAGCAATTGAGCCAAGTAAGCAATCAGTTTGCGTTACAAGTAAATAAAGAAAGTATTACTAGCCGCGAAGTATTTGAGTTTATGCGTTCTGTAGGCCTTAATTACGAAGCTGATTCTGCACAAAAGTTAGTTTCAAATACGGCACAGAGTGTCCCTCAAGGTCTAGCGCAAGGGATGATAGGGCTGCAATCAAATGGAATCAACCAGACAGCACAGCAAGCGCAGCAAAACGTCTTAAGTCAACAACAAAATCAGGCTAGTGCTGCCAATAAAATTATTGGAGAGATTCAGGAATTATTGCAGAAACCAGCAATTGCTAAGGCGATTCATACAGCTGTTCAACAATTGAACTTGCAACAGAATACTCAGGCCAACCAAACAATTCAAATAAACCAAACGAATCAAGAAGTATCAAACAACCCATCTCGTATCATAGGGGAGTCAAGTTTAGGACAGCAACAGATTCAGGCCGCTAACAATACAACAGTCAATCTGCAATCGACGGTCGAAGCAATGAAACAGTTACTTTCTAAAATCGATTTAGCAGTGCGCCAAAATTTAGATACACAACCTTTATTACAAGAGTTTCAAAAGACTTTTATAGGTGATGGAAAGCAACCCGGTGTTCCACAAGAAATAGCTCAACGGTTTGAGTTACTGAAAGAGGCTTTTCAGCGTAAAGATGGAAACTTCTCTCCAGCCATGCTAGCGCAAATGCAAGAAGAGCAAATGGGGAAACATCGTCAGAACCTGAAATCAATGTTAGTAGAGATGTTGAAGAATGGAGAAATGTTAAAAGGCTCAGCCCAGCAATCAGCAGAGCAAACGTTATCAAACTTGACAGGACAGCAATTATTGAGCAAAGTTGATTCTCAATCGAATGCTCAATCGATGTTTTTTCACTTGCCTGTAATGTTAAAGGAACAAATTGAGAACATAAAGGTTTTCGTTAATGGAAAAAGCAATTCAGAGAAAATCGATTGGGAGAATTGTAGTCTCTACTTCTTACTAGAGACAAAGAAATTAGGCGACACGGGAGTTCATATATCGGTCGTCAATCGAAATCTTTCACTAACCGTAAAAAATGATAATCCTATGATGAAAAAACTATTTGATCCTATGATGGACCGCTTCACGCAAAAACTCGACGAAATTGGTTTTCGAGTGAAAGGAATGAAGTTTGCTCCACTTACAGAACCAGTGTTATCGCAGAAAAGCTTAGCTAATGACAAAAAACTAGATAAAGAAACGAAGCAGAACAATGGATTTGCAGCATCTTATAATCAACAGAAGGGATTTGACTTCAAGATATGATGCAAAAATGGTTCAATCAGAAAAAGAAACGAGAACTTAGTGGTCCTTCTGCCGTTGCACTGCAATATAAAGAAGGAGAAGATGATAAACCAGTCGTCATTGCCCATGGACGTGGTGCTGTCGCACAAAGAATATTAGACTTAGCAAAAGAAAACGATGTGCCGATGCAAGAGGACGCATCCCTTGTAAGTGACTTGATTGATATGGATTTAGGCTCGAGTGTTCCACCGCAGTTGTATCATGTAATCGCAGAGGTTTTGATTATGTTAGAAGAAATAGAAAACTCCTAAGCAATAAAAATGGTTAAACATATTTTTGGTAATGCCGATAATTCATATAGTACTCATGGATGGAGACGTAAACACATGGATGTGGCCAACAGGAAACTGGAGGTGTCACTATTGACAAGCATAGTGGTAACAAAAGAAGAAGTATATAAGAAGAAACCAGAAGAACTAACAATGCTATTATACGAGGCACTAGAAAAGAATTTGATAGAAGCGGCTCAAGGTATCGAGAGCAACCAGATGGGTTTGGCAAACAGCAAGCTCCAAAAGGCCAATGATATTATTCAGCGTTTAGGGGCTGGAATTAATTACGAAGCAGGAATTATAGCAGATCAGCTGCATGTTCTATATGAATATTTAGCAGAAAAAGTCATAGTAGCAAACCAGCACAAAAATCAGAATCTATGCAAGGAAGTTTTAGTTATAGTCAAAAGACTTTCTGATTCTTGGAAAGAAGCTATGGACTTAGCGAAAAAGGGAACAGCTGGCGTGAAACGAAAAACTGGTAGCTATGACGATCAAATTGATTTCGCGTCAAGTTATACAGCTGCAACAGCAGAGAAAGCTCTTGATTATAAAAAATAGCATGGAGGGATGAACACTCGTGAGAATTAATAATAATATACAAGCGCTAAATGCGTATAATAATTTAAGTAAGAATCAGTTTAAAACATCTAGAAACCTAGAGAAACTATCATCAGGCCTTCGCATTAACCGTGCATCAGATGATGCAGCTGGATTAGCGATTTCTGAGAAAATGCGTGGTCAGATTCGTGGGTTAAGTATGGCTGAGAAGAACGCTTTAGACGGGATTTCGGTTATTCAGACAGCAGAGGGTGCTTTGTCAAGTGTCCATGCGATGCTTCAGCGTATGAGAGAACTGGCGGTGCAAGCAGCAAATGACACTTACACTACTTCTGACCGAACAGAGATTCAAGAAGAGATTAATCAGCTATTAGCATCGATTGATGATGCTGCTCAAAACACAGAGTTTAACACGAAAAAGTTACTAGATGGTTCTTTTGCAACTTCTGGTACTGCTTTACAACTCCAAATTGGGGCTAATGCAGGCCAAAAAATTGCAGTTACAATCGGTGAAATGGGTACTAGTGGATTAAGTTTAACGGGCCTAAGCGTATTAAACCATGATGACGCTAGCACTGCGATTGATACTGTAAATACGGCTATTGAAGCTGTTTCATCGCTCCGTTCCAAATTGGGAGCACTTCAAAACCGCCTGGAGCATACAATGAACAATCTTGCGACAGCCCGTGAAAACTTAACGGCTGCAGAATCACGCATCCGTGATGCTGATATGGCGTTAGAAATGACTGATTTTACACGAAATAATATTATTAACCAGGCAGCAACAGCGATGCTTGCACAAGCCAACCAATTGCCACAAGGTGTATTACAATTACTTCAATAGAAATGGTACAATAGAAAGAGCAAGGTCTACTTGCTCTTTTTTAGTACTATCAGATAGTATAAGTTATTAAATGTAGATAGTATAAGTGCAACTAAGGCATTCTCTTCGCCAAAGCTTGGCGAATGCCAAGTTTACTTTATACAATAACAATATTTGAATTGAAACATCTCCATAACTTTTGAATGCCGAAGAGGTGAAAACTAAATGGAAGTAAATCGCATACAACGGACGGGTACTACGAAAGCGACTGCTAAATCCGAAGGGATGACAGAAAAAATAACTTTTACAGAAATCATGCAAGGGAAGCGCGATGCCGCTCAAGTGGAAAAGTTCAATCAAAGATTAGTAGAGATTGAAAAACAGGGTCAGCGCCTAGCGGAACATCGAACGGTTGAAGACTTAAATAAATTCAAGAAGCTTGTCAAAGATATGATGGATGACACTGTTAAGTTTGGTCTAAGTCTTGAAGAACGCCAAGGCTTTAATCGCCGTGGACGCAGTAAAATATATAAAATTATTAAAGAAGTAGATAAAAAGCTCCTAGAAGTTACAGATGCTGTGCTAGATTCTCAAAAGAAAAATCTCGAGGTGCTTTCCCTAGTAGGTGAAATTAAAGGTTTGTTAATCAATGTCTATACGTAAGTAATAAAACTTATAATACGGGCGTATGAAATAATATGTGAAGTAAAATTGTGTCAAACCTTATCGTATACTCTAACTTAACAATAAATTATAATCACTAGAGCACATACGCTACTAGTGATTTTTCTGTAGAAGATGGCTATTTTTGCTGAAATGGGCAGGGTTATTGAATATTGTGTCGAATAGAATATAAGTGTGATTTAGTAAGGGTTTACATAATTTATGTGTTGGTTGGTACGAGCCTATACGTTATAATAAAAATAATGAGATTGTGATTTTTGTAACAATGTTATACTTTTAACCCTAAACCTTTACTTAAACTTAAAATTTATTTTAAATGTAACCAAATCTTAAACTTAAACTTAAACTCTAAAGGAGTATATACATGATTGAATTGTACGATGTCTGGAAGACTTACGGTAACGGGGTCGAAGCGCTTCGTGGTGTTAGTGTGAAAATCAAAAAAGGTGAGTTTGTATATGTAGTAGGCCCGAGCGGTGCTGGAAAATCGACATTTATAAAAATGCTATATAGAGAAGAGAAACCTTCCAAAGGAGCTATTTTTGTTAATGGTTTTAACGTTGATAAAATTAAAGAGCGTCAAATCCCGATGATTCGCCGCACAATTGGTGTGGTTTTTCAGGATTTCAAACTATTACCGAACCTAACTGCATTTGAAAATGTTGCATTTGCCCTGGAGGTTATTGAAACTCCTAAGAAACAAATTGCAAGAAGAGTGTTGGAAATGTTAGATCAAGTTGGCTTAAAGGGGAAAGAGCATTCCAAACCAAATGAGTTATCGGGTGGGGAACAACAACGTGTTTCGATTGCAAGAGCACTTGTGAACAATCCTGCAATCATTATTGCTGATGAACCTACGGGGAACTTAGATCCAGATACCTCATGGGAAATTGTTCGTTTATTAGAAGATATTAATTACAAAGGAACAACTGTAATCATGGCAACCCATAATAAAGATATCGTGAATCGTACGAAAAAACGCGTGCTAGCATTCGAAGGTGGAAAAATCGCCCGCGATGAACGTCGAGGGGGGTATGACGATGCGAATTAGTACAGTAGGTCGCCATCTCCGTGAAGGTTATAAAAATCTTTCTCGTAATTCATGGATGTCTTTTGCTGCTGTAGGGGCAGTTTCAGTATCGCTATTTATTTTGGGTGTATTTCTTCTCCTAGCGATGAATGTTAGTTATATGGCGGAAAAACTAGAAGAACAAGTAGAAATTCGAGTATTTGTGGATGAATTAGCAAATGAGAATGAAGTAGAGGCTATTGATGCCAAGTTAAGGTCCTTAGTAGATGTGAAGGAAGTTGTATTTATCTCTAAGGAAGAAGGCCTAGAGATTTTGAAGAAAGGCTTAGGAGAAGAGTCATCTGTCCTTGATGGTTTAGAAAATGAGAATCCATTACGGGATGCATTTTATGTGAAAAGCTTCCATCCTCGTCAAGTCGGAGATTTAGCGAAAAAGATTGAGAAGATTCCTTTTGTCGCGGAAGTGAAATATGGACGTGACACTGTGGAAGCACTGTTTAGCGTGACAACGATTGTTCGAAATGTGGGACTTATATTTTCTATAGGACTCGCTTTTACATCATTATTTTTGATTGCGAATACAATACGTCTTACAATTTATGCAAGACGTAAAGAAATAGAGATTATGAAACTTTGCGGTGCTACCAATTGGTTTATTCGTTGGCCGTTTTTCTTGGAAGGCATGTGGATGGGTTTTCTGGGTTCGTTATTACCAATTCTTTTAATAGGAGTGGGATATTTCGAACTGCTTCGTAGGCAGAAAACTTCTATTTATTTCTTAGAATTAATGCCATTTGATCCTTTTATTTATCAACTAGCAATACTGTTGACAGGATCTGGTGTATTCATCGGTGTTATTGGAAGTATGATGTCTGTCCGTCGTTTTTTGAAGATTTAGTCAAAAAGACCCTTATCTTGTCAAAACTTGTCTAGTATAGTAGAAATAGAGCGATTGGGACGGAGGAGTGACTGTAATATATGAGGAATCTATCGATTTTAAAAGCACTACCTGTTTTACTAGTGTTAGCTCTAGTACTTACAATTGTTACCCCAATGCATGGCTCGGCAAATCAAATGCTAGAGTTGCAAACTAAAATGGATGCGATTAAAAAGCGACAATCAGAGTCTCAAGCAAAAGCCAAAGATATTCAACAAGGTATTAACAGTGTGAAACAACAAGAGCGATCAGTAGTTACTCAAATTAATCAAATTCATCATGAAATCGAGTTAAAAGAATTAGAGTTAAATCAACTCACTTTAGATATTGAACAAACAGAAACGCAAATTGAAATCACTACGCTTGAATTACAGGAAGCAGAGCAAAGAATTATTAACCGCGATAGTGTTCTTAAATCGCGCGTACGCTCTATGTATGAAAATGGCCAAGTCTCTTATCTAGAGGTTTTACTAGGGTCTAGTGATTTCGTAGATTTCTTAAACCGTTATGAAGCTTTAAGTTTAATTGTTGAACAAGATTTTAGGATTCTTAAAGAAGACCAACAAGATCGAGATATGATTCAAGTAAAGAAGGATGAAATCGAAGAACAATTTGCCCAGCTTCAAAGCTTGAAAGAACAGGCTGAATTTGCGAAAGCCGATTTATCAGATAAGGAAAAGAAACAAAAGGTTGAGCTAGCGGAGCTTAAAGATAACCGAAGTTCTTTGCAGAAACAGCTAGATGAAGAAGAAGCAGCTCAAAAGAAATTGATTCAAGAATTAAATGAAGTTACAAAACAATTCCAAAGAATCTATCGAGGAACTGGTGCATTTACACATCCAGTACCTGAGCATACGCGTATGTCATCGAATTATGGGACTCGAGTTGACCCTATTACTGGGAAGAAGGGTGTATGGCATAATGGTGTTGACTTCGCCGCTAAGACAGGCACCCCGATACTAGCTGCAGAGGATGGCGTAGTGATTTTATCAGGTTGGGTTCGTGGTTTTGGATATACTGTTATATTAGATCATGGTAGCCAGATTACCACATTATATGGACACGCTAGCCAATTGTTAGTAAAAGAGGGGCAAACGGTACAGCGTGGACAGCAGATTGCAAAGGTTGGATCTACGGGAAACTCCACTGGGCCTCACTTACACTTCACTGTATATGAGAATGGTAAAGACGTATCACCATGGAATTATATTAAACAATAAAACTTGCGAAGTTTGCAAAAAGGGTTTTCCGTTAAGGATACCCTTTTTCTTATTTCTCAACTTTTCTTTTCTTATATTAGAAAGTTTGTTAATATGATGTATAAGAAGATTCATTTTATCCGAATATTAATCAGAAACATGTATACAAATTTATCTCAGCGTATTACTAATACTCCCACTTTTTAAGTAGCAGAAAGTGCTGCTAAGCTTCACCCACAAGGGGTACAGGCGAAATAAGTGCAACTAAAGTTCATCTGGAATAACATCCGTTTTCGTAAGGTTTTACCTTACAGAAAACTGGGTACTCTTGAGTAAAATTCCATCTGAACTAAGTTTTCTTTATATATAAATATTTAGGGCAAAATATCTCTACCAACACAGAATAGGAGTGTCATAATGAAATTGCAAATTCGCAAATTATTACTTCTCACGATGGTATGCGTTGCTTTAGGAGCAAGTTTTTATTATGTATATGACCAACAAGGCGCATCGGATTTTCCACCTTCGTCCCATGCGGAACGCGTTGCAACTACAGAAGATTTAACGAATTATCCGAAGGATTTTGAGAAACTATTAAAGGCCTATAGAGAAATTGACCAACGATATATTGAAGACGTTCCTACACAAAAGCTAATCGATGGTGCAATCCGTGGCATGTTAGAAGCATTAGATGACCCATATACTTCTTACATGAATCCAGAAGCAGCACAGGAATTTGACCATTCGATTCAATCTTCGTTTGAAGGGATTGGTGCTGAAGTCGCATCAGAAGCTGGAAAAGTGAAAATTGTCTCGCCGATCAAGGGTTCTCCGGCAGAACGAGCGGGTTTGTTACCTGGGGATTTAGTGTTCACTGTGAATGGTGAAACAGTGGAAGGGCTAACGCTAATGGAAGCGATTTTGAAAATTCGCGGTCCGAAGGGTTCTAAAGTTGTTCTTCAAGTGCAAAGAGAAGGGCACCGAGAGCTTATTTCTGTTGAAATTATTCGTGATACGATTCCCATTGAAACAGTGCACGCAGAGATGATAGAAGGAACGATTGGAAAAATTGAGATTACACAATTCTCGCTGAAGACAGCGGATCGCTTTGCTGCTGAACTGAAGAATTTAAAACAGCAGGGAATGAAAGGTCTAATTATTGACGTTCGCAATAATCCAGGGGGAGTATTAGAAACAGTAGTAAAGATATGTAGCCAGTTTATTCCGAATCAAGGGATTGTTCTACAGATTGAGAACCATAAAGGGGAACGTGAGGTCGTTCGTTCCACGTTGAAGCAAAGTGATTTCCCTGTAGTAGTACTTATGGATAAAGGAAGTGCTAGTGCTTCGGAGATATTAGCTGCTGCAGCACAAGAATCTGCTGGGTTTAAGGTTGTAGGTGTAAACTCCTTCGGCAAAGGTTCTGTACAGACGACAGAAAAATTCTCCGATGGAAGTGAAATGAAGTTTACTATAGCGAAATGGCTTACACCGAAGGGGAACTGGATTAATAAAGTCGGTGTGACACCAGATATTGAAGTGCAGCTACCGGAGGTTTTCACAACTGGTAGGATTCCTTCTGATGTAACGCTGAAATATGACGATAATAGTACCAATGTGCGAAGCCTGCAAATCTTTTTACGCCATTTAGGTTTCCCAACGGATAGAGTTGATGGGTATTTCAGTCGTCAAACGGAAAAAGCTTTAACGGATTTTCAGCAGAGCAAAGGTTTGCCGATGGATGGGGTAGTATCAGAAAAAGTCGCGCAAGCCCTGAATCAAGCAGTTGTTGACTCTTTAAAGGCTTCCGATACGCAATTAGCAAAGGCGATTGAAGTGTTGAAACAACAGATGAAATAGCAACTCACTAAATTGTAACTGAGATTTTGTTAAGAAAGACAGAGATAAATTAGGGGGAGCGGGAATGTTTCCGTTTGCAGATATTGGTTTGGCTATTTTGCACAACATGAAATTCTTGCTATTGAATCCATTCATTTATGTGGTAATTTTACTAATTACCTTGCAATATCGAAGGATGATTGAAAAAGAACGGAGTATGTACTCCGTTCGTATCAATTCAGTAGCAGACCAGACAATTCAATCGATTGGCTTTGGTTTTTTAGGTGGGTTGTTTGCAACGGCCTTACTACTAGTTGTCGGGGTCGTTTTAAATCCCTATGACATGGTTTACGTCTGGGTTGTCGCTGTGTTTGTTGCGCTGATTAACATACGTTATTTATGTTTTTCATACGCAACAGGAATCTTAGGCATTCTGGCATTCGTGACCATGTTACTACCGAATGGCGAAACACTGCCATTGATTGGCGGTTTATGGACGGGTGTATCGCAGTTGAATGTTCCTATGCTAATCGCTCTCGTTGCGATATTACATCTTACGGAAGCTATGCTGATTTGGATTCATGGGGATAAAAAGGCAAGCCCAGTATTTTTAAGTGGGAGTAGAGGCAAGCTAGTCGGTGGATTTACGATGCAAAAGTTTTGGCTGGTCCCATTATTTATCATTGTTGCGATTGACCCTGCAAGTTTACAAATGTCACCTAGTACTTCTCCAGATGGAGGGGGTACTATTCTTTTTCCAGATTGGTGGCCGTTACTGCCCCTTTCAACACTGCTTGGCAGTGGCGTGATTCTAGGCATGCTGCCTGTGCCAGCGGTGCTAGGCTATGGTGATATTGCAGTGTCACGCACACCACGACAAAAAGCAAAGCAAACGGCTAAATGGTTGGCTTTATATAGCGTAGTTTTACTTATGTTAGGACTTGTAAGCCAATACTCACCTTGGTTACTGCTATTGGCAGCATTGTTTTCCGCTGTAGCCCATGAGTCGATAATTGTTTTTACTCAGCGCAAGGAATTCTTAGACACACCTATGTATAGTAAGCCATTAAAGGGAGTTCGCATCCTACAAGTACTACCGAATAGTACTGCACAAAAACTTGGACTTACATCAGGTGAAGTAATTCTTAAGGTGAACGGGTTTCCAATCTATCATAAATCTGAACTTCACTATGCATTATCGTTACAGCCTGTGTATGTGAAACTTGAGATTGAAGATTTAAATGGTGAAATTAAATTTGCCCAAACCGCTTTGTATCAAGGAGAACACCATTCTTTAGGAATTATCTTAGTACCGGACGATGACGCAACCCATTATGTAAAAATAAATATCGATAATCCTTTAAAAATGTTATGGAAAAAATTCAGAAGATAATGATAAAATAATTACAGAGAGATTTTTTGGGAGGAAGACTAGATGCTAGAATCACATGAAATAAATACAATTCAAGAAGCGAGAAATCAAGGGCTAAAAACTTTTTTAATTCGTGTGAAGCTTCTTAAGGATACTCAGCTAAAAGGTGTACGTGCCTACATGGTATTTACCAAATTAGAAGAGTATGGTGAAATTTTAAAAAGCATACCAGCATCTGAATTACTGGAAAAGGGTGAATTCGAGCATTCTTTCGAGCTTGTATTTATTACAAAGGAACAAGAAGAGGGAATCATCGAAGATATTCAAAACATTTCTGAAGTAGAAGATGTGACCATAGAACCAATTGGAGATTTCGCATCAACAAATTCTCCAAGAACTACGATGACTTCTTCAGACACGCAAACAGTGGTTCTAGCAACGCCTAATAATATAAAAGAAGTAAATGCACCAGAAACAAATACAGTACAAAAAGAAACAGCAAAGAAAGAATCCCCGAAGAAAGAAGAACCAGTAGAAACATCGGAAACAGAAAAGAAATACATTGTATTTCAGGTAGGATCTGAAGAACTCGCTTTGCCAATCGATTATGTAATGTCGATTGAGCGCAGTATGAAAATTACTCGTGTGCCGAATGTGCATGCATTTATATTAGGGGTCATCAACTTACGTGGAATTGTCATTCCAGTCATTGACTTAAAGCACAAGTTCACGTATACCTATTCCGAGATGACAGATGCTTCAAGGGTCATCATCTGCCGTTTTGAAAACATTGAAGTCGGGTTTGTGGTCGATTCTGCGAAGGATGTATTAACTGTTAAGAACAAATTTATTGAAAATGCCCCTGATATTGAAAAGTCGGCAGCAACTGAATTTATTAAATCCTTAATTCACTTAGACAAGAGGATTATCATATTACTAGATGTAATGAAGTTGTTTAAAGGTAGCGATTTGAATTAAATTGCAAATCAAAATAAAGCAAATTAATTCAAATTATATCGAAATAAATCAAATTTAATCAATGAGTTGTAACGATTGAACTTACGGATAAAGGTGCTGAGAAATCAGCACTTTTCCTGTTCCTCTATCAGATTTTATATAAAGAAAACTTAGTTCAGATGGAGAGTTTTTACTCCACCTGAACTCTAGTTGCACTTATTTCGCCTGTACCCCTTGTGGGTGAAGCTTGACGGCACTTATCTCCCACTTATTGAAGTGGGAGTATTAGTAAACGCTACTGAGATAAATTCTTAGTATAGCAGCAACTAAGGTATGCACTGTACCTTAAGGGTTTGGTGCATGCATATATTTTCATATAGCGAACCGATACATTATAATGATATACGTCATAATGCTATACTTAGAAATATGATATAATATTATGATAACAATTCTAAACAAAGAATATTGCGCAGTAATTGTTAAATCAATCCAAATGTAAATTGGGTTTCTAACGAGGCTTAAGCGCATTGTGAGTCTCAACATATTATACGAGAGAGGTGATAGTGAATGTTCGAAGTGGTCTCTGAATATCAGCCAAAGGGTGACCAACCAAAGGCAATTGAAGAAATCGTTCAATCTGTTGAACAGGAGAAACAACGATTTACAACACTTTTAGGAGTTACTGGGTCGGGAAAGACATTTACTATGGCCCAGGCGATTGCCAAATTACAACGACCAACATTAGTGTTAGCCCATAATAAGACGCTTGCGGCACAGCTTTGCAGTGAGTTTAAAGAATTTTTACCAAATAACGCTGTTGAGTATTTTGTAAGCTATTACGACTATTATCAACCAGAGGCATATATTCCTCATTCTGACACTTATATTGAAAAAGATTCAAAAATTAACGATGAAATTGATAAATTACGACATTCAGCAACTAGCTCTTTATTTGAGCGTAGAGACGTTGTCATTGTAGCCAGCGTTTCAAGTATCTATGGTTTGGGATCTCCGGAAGATTATCGCAATCTTTTAGTTTCCTTGCGCGTAGGGATGGAGCAAAATCGCGATGATGTGTTACGTAAGCTGGTATCGATTCAGTATGAGCGAAATGATATTAACTTTACCCGTGGTACTTTTAGAGTCCGTGGCGATACATTAGAGATATTTCCTGCATCTCGCAGTGAGCACGCGGTTCGTGTAGAATTTTTCGGAGATGAAATTGATCGTATAACAGAAATCGATGTCCTCACAGGAGAAATCATCGGTGAACGTAAGCACATTGCAATTTTCCCGGCTTCCCACTTTGTTACTACAGAAGAGAACGTGAAACGTGCGGTTGTAGCGATTGAGAAGGAATTAGAAGAACGGCTGAAGGAGTTCCGAGATAATGGAAAGCTGCTAGAAGCGCAACGATTAGAGCAACGAACGCGCTACGACATGGAGATGATGTTAGAGGTAGGTTTCTGCTCTGGTATCGAGAACTACTCCAGACATTTAACAGGTAGAGAACCAGGTTCTACACCATACACCTTACTCGACTATTTTCCAGACGATTTTCTTGTCGTCGTGGATGAGTCACACGTCATGCTTCCGCAGGTTCGGGGGATGTATGAAGGAGACCGATCGCGCAAGCAAACATTAATTGATCACGGTTTCCGACTTCCTTCTGCTGCCGATAACCGCCCTTTGCGATTTGAGGAATTTATGAAGCGGATTAACCAAGCGGTCTTCGTGTCTGCTACGCCAGGACCTTTTGAAATTGAGACAAGCACAAAGGTTGTAGAACAGATTATTCGTCCAACGGGCTTGATTGATCCGGTCATTGATGTACGTCCGACGAAGGGGCAGATTGATGATTTACTGCACGAAATTCGCCAACGTATTGAGAAAAAAGAGCGTGTACTAGTAACCACACTAACGAAAAAGATGTCTGAGGATTTAACCAGCTATATGGGCGACGTCGGGATTAAAGTCCGTTACCTCCACTCAGAGATTAAAACGATTGAACGTATGCAAATTCTTCGTGATCTTCGACTCGGAGTTTTTGATGTATTAATTGGAATCAACTTATTGAGAGAAGGTTTAGATTTGCCAGAGGTATCGTTAGTGGCAATCTTAGATGCAGATAAGGAAGGTTTCCTTCGTGGTGAACGGTCTCTGATTCAGACGATTGGACGTGCTGCGCGTAACGTAAGTGGTACGGTCATCATGTATGGTGATAAAATGACAAATGCTATGGAAGTAGCGATTCGTGAAACCAATCGACGGAGAGAAATCCAGGTTGCATATAACGAGGCGCATGGAATTACGCCTCAGACCATCAATAAATCGATCCGTGAAGTGATAGAGGCAACGAAGGCAGCGGAGAGTAAAGCAGAGTATTTACCAAAGAATCCATTGCAGACAATGACCAAAGATGAGAGAAAACAATATATTCAGAGATTAGAGGAGCAAATGAAGCAAGCGGCTAAGGATTTGCAGTTTGAACGTGCCGCCGATTTACGAGATTTAATTATAGAATTAAAAGGATCTTAATCAATGAATTAAGGCTCCTAATCATTGAATAAGGCTCTTAATCATACGACTGAAAGGTGATACTCTAATGGCACTAGAAAATATTGTTGTTAAGGGGGCCCGCGCCCATAACCTTAAGAACATTGATATTACAATCCCACGCGATAAATTTGTCGTGCTTACAGGTTTGAGTGGTTCCGGTAAGTCGTCTTTAGCCTTTGACACAATCTACGCAGAAGGGCAAAGAAGATATGTAGAATCTCTATCTGCTTACGCGCGCCAATTCTTGGGGCAAATGGACAAGCCGGATGTTGATTCAATAGAAGGTCTTTCTCCAGCCATATCAATCGATCAAAAGACGACTAGCAGAAATCCACGCTCTACCGTGGGTACAGTTACTGAAATCTATGATTATTTACGCTTGCTTTTTGCAAGAATTGGACGACCGTATTGTCCGCATTGTAACATCCAAATTGCTGCACAAACGGTTGAACAAATGGTAGACCAAATTCTGAGTTTACCAGAAAAAACAAAAATTCAAATTATGGCTCCAGTCGTACGCGGACGTAAGGGTGAACATAATAAGCTCCTCGAACAGATTCAAAAAGAGGGGTTTGTTCGTGTGCGTATTAACGGTGAAATCTATGATATTAGTGAAGCTCCAAAATTGGAAAAAAATAAAAAGCATTCGATTGAAGTAGTTGTCGACCGTATTGTCGTCAAAGAAGATATAGCCACACGATTGGCGGATTCGATTGAAACAGCTCTCAAACTCGGAGAAGGGCTATTACTAGTGGATGTTATCGGTCAGGAAGAATTGCTGTTTAGTCAGAAGTTAGCCTGTCCAGATTGTGGTTATAGTAGTGAGGAATTAGCGCCGAGAATGTTCTCGTTTAATAGCCCTTTTGGAGCCTGTGAAACCTGCAGTGGTCTTGGTACGAATATGGTGGTGGATGAAGATTTAATTGTTCCAGATGAGAAGCTATCCATCGAGCAGGGAGCAATAGTTCCTTGGGCGGGAGTTTCATCTAACTATTATCCGCAGCTCTTGCAATCTGTTTGCAAACATTTCTCGATAGACATCAATACGCCGTGGAAGGAATTGTCGTCCGAGCACAAGTCGATTATTTTAAAAGGTTCAGATGCAATTATTGAGTTTCACTATGAAAATGACTTTGGTGAATCGCGGAGAACAAAGGTCGGCTTTGAAGGTGTGATTGGTAACTTAGAAAGACGCTATAAGGAGACGAGCTCTGATTATGTGCGCGAATTTATTGAGGGATTTATGAGTTCGCGTCCTTGTCCGAAGTGTAAAGGAGAACGTCTAAAGCCACAAAGTTTAGCAGTATACGTAGGAGATAAAAACATTTCTTACGTAACAAGTTTAACGATTCGTGATGCATTACAATTCTTTGAAAATCTGCAACTAACAGATAAAGAAATGGCAATTGCGCGCTTAGTTTTGAAAGAAATTCAAGAGAGATTAGGATTTTTAAGAGATGTTGGTCTAAACTATCTAAACTTGAGTCGTTCAGCAGGCACTTTGTCTGGGGGAGAAGCCCAACGTATTCGACTGGCTACACAAATTGGTTCTTCGTTAATGGGTGTACTGTACATCCTAGATGAGCCAAGTATTGGTCTGCATCAGCGTGATAATAACCGTTTAATTGCCACGTTGGAACGTATGCGCGATTTAGGAAATACTTTGATTGTCGTAGAGCATGACGAGGATACCATGCTAGCAGCCGATTGGATTATTGATATCGGGCCAGGGGCTGGAGTGCATGGCGGTCAAGTGATTGCCGAAGGGACTCCACAAGAGATTATGGAAAACCCGGATTCTATCACAGGCCAATACCTTAGTGGTAGAAAGTACATCGCTTTGCCAGAGGAACGCCGTCGCCCGAATGGTAAGATACTAGTTGTTTATGGAGCAGAAGAGAATAACCTGAAAAATGTTGATGTAGAAATTCCGATTGGCCTTTTCACATGCGTTACAGGGGTATCTGGTTCCGGGAAGAGTACCTTAATTAATGAGATTCTGCATAAGAGCGTTGCGAAAGAACTACAGAACTCGAAACAAAAACCTGGAAAACACAAGCAAGTGACTGGTCTTGAACATTTAGATAAAGTCATTGATGTTGATCAATCCCCAATTGGTCGTACACCGCGCTCCAACCCTGCAACTTATACTGGTGTGTTTGATGACATACGTGATGTATTTGCGGCAACTCAAGAAGCGAAGATGCGCGGCTATAAAAAAGGGCGCTTTAGTTTCAATGTTAAAGGTGGGCGATGTGAAGCGTGTCGTGGGGACGGGATTATAAAAATTGAAATGCATTTCTTACCTGACGTGTATGTTCCGTGTGAGGTGTGTAAAGGCAAACGCTATAACCGTGAAACCTTAGAGGTTAAGTATAAGGGAAAAACAATTGCAGATGTGCTAGATATGACGGTGGAAGATTCAGTAGAATTTTTCAAAAACATTCCGAAGATTCAACGAAAGCTGCAAACGATTCATGATGTTGGGTTAGGCTATATCCGTCTAGGGCAACCGGCGACTACATTGTCTGGGGGAGAAGCACAGAGAGTGAAGCTTGCGTCTGAATTGTATCGCAGAAGTACGGGAAGAACTTTATATATCCTCGATGAACCAACAACAGGTTTGCATATAGACGATATTGCCAGACTACTTCACGTACTACAGCGGTTAGTGGACAATGGTGATACGGTGCTTGTTATCGAGCATAACTTAGATGTCATCAAAGTAGCAGACTATATTATCGATTTAGGACCAGAAGGTGGCGATGGCGGAGGCCGCATTGTTGGTAGTGGTACGCCAGAAGAAATCGTAAAAATTAAAAAATCGTACACGGGACACTATTTAAAGCCAATTTTAGAACGAGACCGTTCGCGTAAGGAGCAACCAGTCATTTCATGATCAAAGGTATATGGAATACGATAACATTAATAATAAAGGGGATTCTCATCCTATTGGGGCTATTTGTTACGTATCATAGCGTGTCTGTTGGAATATATCTAGCGACATATCCACAGCTATTAACGAATAATGTGCTAGAGATTACCGATGGGGAAAGCCAGATCATTACGTTTCCAAGACAATTGCCAGTTGCGAATGAGAGTGAATTTGGCATACAATATGTTACCAAAGATGAGAT
Organism: Desulfuribacillus stibiiarsenatis; assembly: GCF_001742305.1. NCBI lineage: Bacteria > Bacillati > Bacillota > Desulfuribacillia > Desulfuribacillales > Desulfuribacillaceae > Desulfuribacillus > Desulfuribacillus stibiiarsenatis. The sequence continues at coordinate 144,134 of NZ_MJAT01000001.1, forward strand.
ATCTCCGGCTCTTTTTATGGCGATAGTGGCCATAGAAGATGCGCGCTTTTATGAGCATAGTGGTGTAGACTACTATGCCATATTACGGGCTGTCTATTATAACGCGTTTGCCAAGGAATATCTGCAAGGTGGCAGTACAATTACACAACAACTGGCCAAAAACTTATATCTAAATCCGGATAAACGATTATCACGCAAACTTGCAGAAGTATATTTAGCTAGAAAGCTGGAAGCACAGTTTCCTAAAGACGATATTCTAGAAATGTATGTGAACCAAAGCTACTATGGGCAAGGGATGTATGGGGTCGAACGAGCAGCTAATTATTATTTTCGGAAAAAAGCTCGACAACTAGACTATGCGGAGGCTAGTTTTCTTGCTGGCTTGCTACAAGCGCCATCCTTCTATAGCAACCCAAATAACCGTGAATTAGCGTATGTGCGTCAGGATTTAGTGCTTAAGCTAATGGTCAATCAGAACTTGATCCGCCAAGATGAAGCGGAGAAATCATTAGAAAGCTTTAGAAAAAGATTTCAGTAAATTGATAAGATAAATAATATAATGAAAATAAAATGGTAGGACAAATTGGTAGGATTTTTTCCGATTTTAAATAATACACATGAGTATAAGCTTAGTATTATTGATTCGTGGAAAATGCAAAGAATGGAGGGACAGTATGAAAAGGCTATTTCGATCGAAGCGATATAAGATGATTGGCGGCGTATGTGGAGGCATTGCTGAGTATTTCCGAATGGATCCGACAATTGTGCGCGTAATTTATGTCATGCTAAGCTTATTTACCACACTGTTTCCGGGTATAATACTGTATATTGCATTACTATTTATTATGCCATTGGATGATTCGGAGGAGTATATTGATGTTTAAAAGAAGAATATTGAGAATCTTAGGTAGTGCAGCGGCCTTATTAGTCGCAGAACAAGTACTGCCAGGTATGGAATTGGCAGACTATAAAATTGCTTTACTTGCTGCCGTCATATTTGCCATTATCAACGTAACAATCAAGCCAATCGTTAAATTGTTTGCGTTTCCGATTACATTTTTTACCTTGGGACTTTTTTCTTTTGTGATTAATGCTGGATTTTTTCTATTAGTTTCGCGCTTAATTGAAGGATTTGAAGTGGATGGATTTCTTACGGCCCTACTTGGATCAATTCTTGTAAGCTTTATCAATAGTGTATTGCACTCAATTATTGACAAAAAATAAATCCTTATAGATTAAAAGTTCTAGGACTTTTGATTCATTCTTTCTGAAAAAGCAGGAATATTGTCATTTCGTGTAGAATAAGTATCTTGGTGATTTGTGAAATTCTTTAACTTAAGTGCTTATTGGTAGAAGTGCTTCCGGTAGAAAGGGTGAATTTTTTTCTTTATGAAACAGAAACAACCTCACGAGAAGAAACGTACCGAAACAACAAACAGACAACGTAGACACACAAAACAGAATAGTGGGAAAGCAGAAATTACAATTTCACAAGCAGTAATTAATGAGATAGAAAAGACAAATGCTTTCAGAACTCAATCAACTGAAAATGAAAATGCTGGGAAGAAATCTCAGCAGAATTTGGCATATCAAGAAATTGAAAAGAAAAAAGTTAAAGATAAAAATGCAAATAAACAAGAGGTTTATATAAAAGAAGATAGGGTTGTAAACGTTGAAAAACTCAATGAGCAAAGAATATATGCTCAAAAACTGGTCGGTGAGAAGTTTAAGACTTTGATTCAAGTCTACAAAGAATATATACCAAATATAGACATATCTAAGTGGAAATCGGTTGTTCCAGAAGATGTAAAGAGTTCAACGTTGAATAGAATTAAGGCTGTTCGAAGTAAAGCTCAGTCTACATTACGTTTGGCTCAAGCGAAAGGAAGCTCAATCGCTTCATCGATAAGCTCGATGAAAGTAGTAGAAGACTTGAAATCTCATCAAGCTTTGAAGCAGTTGAAAGAAGTGAAAATTCTCCAAAACAAAGTCTTTATTATGTCATGCGTCGCGTTGTGTGTACTATTTGCTAGTTTAGGTATTGGCTATCAAGTGAAAGAAGCTAGGCATCAAGAAATGCTAGAAGCTAGTAAGGCCTATAAAGTGTATGTAGATGGAGCGTACATAGGTTTAGTCAGTGATGAAACGTTAATTAACGACTACTTAGCGAGTAATCTCAATACTTTGCAAGCTGCAGAAAACTTAGATACGCAAGTGGCTAATGAAATTAAAACAGAAGTCTATTATGATTTGAACAACGTTCCTCAAGATGAACAAGTCATGCAAAAAATGAAAGATTTAGTAGAGTTTCAAACCCGTGCATTTACGATTTATGTAAACGAATCACCAGTCGTTAAAGTAGCGAGTGCACAAGAAGCTCAAGATGTAATCGAAAAAGTTAGAACCGCTTATGTTTCAGATAAAGAAAACACTACATTAAAATTAGCTGTCATTAATGACAATGTTACGATTAAAGAAGAATGGACCAATGGACAGCTTTACGAAGTAGAAGATGCTACCAAGATTCTACTTACTGGAACGAATAAGCATGTGACGTATGAAGTATCAAAAGGGGATAGCCTTTCTGTCATTGCAAAAAAGACTAAAGTTACAGTCAGTGAGATTGTGTCTGCAAATCCGCAGAAGCTAAAGTCTGAAGAAACGATTATTCATCCTGGAGATCAGTTAGTGCTAACGGTTCCAGAGCCGTATGTAAATGTAGAAATCGTAGAAGAAATTCTAGAAGTGGAAGAAATTCCTTTTGAAGTAAACTATGTTAAAGATAACAAAATGTATACTTGGGAATCTAGAGTTCAAACACGAGGACAACGCGGTGAAAAAGAAGTTCTATACCGCATTACGAAAGTCAATGGTAATGAAGTAGAAAGAAAGATTATTAGTGAGAAGGTCATTTCTGAGCCGATTGACCAAGTAGTATACAAAGGTACGTTAGGTGCACCAGCTAATGGTACAGGGCAACTGATTTGGCCTACACAAGGTGGTTCGATTAGCTCACCATACGGTGGAGCTAGACGACATTCAGGAATCGATGTTCCAAGACCTACCGGTACTGCAGTTTATGCAGCAGATGATGGTACTGTAATATTTGCTGGATGGAATGGCGGATATGGACGTTTAGTTCGTATCACTCATACGAATTCCATGCAAACTTACTATGCTCATCTAAACTCAATTAATGTAGAAGTCGGACAGAGCGTGAAAAAGGGAGAAGTAATAGGGTCAATTGGTAGTACAGGGAACTCTACAGGACCACATTTGCATTTCGAAGTACGTATCAATGGTGGAACTGTGAACCCCCTAAACTATTATAAATCTCGTTAAGAAGAAATAAGATAACATCATACAGAAAGCTCAGCGGCACATCATGTGTCGCTTTTGTTTTAATATATATTTGTCTTATGTAAGAAAATAAATTTTCAATTTCTTGAAACAAAACTGGACATTCTTACGTATATATTGCGAGGAAATAGCAGGAATATAAGGATTTATGTAGAAATTAGTCAGTAGACGTGACCAAAAACGTGAGCAAAAATTATCAGGAGAGATTAGGAGAGATGATAAAGTGATCAAAAAACATTTCAGAACTACAGTGTGCATAGCAACGATGGTAGCTATTATCATCACAATCCTGCCTTTGGGTATTATCCAAGCGCAGACAACGTATTCCCCATTTCATGATGTTCCTACGACTCATTGGGCTTTACCACATATTGTAAAAAGTGAAATTCGTGGTGTCGTCTCTGGGTATGGTAACGGTGTGTTTAAGCCAGATCAGACGGTTACTCAGCTTGAGGCTGTGGTCATGGCAGTAAGAGCTATGGGGCTTGAGAAAGACGCGAATGACGTGAATCAATACGTGGATACATCAGCGCTTTCGCTTCCTACAACATGGAATGCGAGAGGATTTGCAAGTGTTGCGATTAAGAAGAATTTAATTGACACATCAACCTTTAGGCACGATGCGGGTGCTTCTCGTGCATGGACAGCACAACTGTTGATTCGTATGATTGGCATGCAAGGTCAACTAGATTCATTAGCTAAAACTACTTTTAAGGATGATAATCTCATTCCAATATGGGCTAAGCCATCTGTAGCGTTAGCAGTAGAAAAGGGTATTATCTCAGGTATGGCAAATCCTACGGGGGGATTTGATTATAAGCCTAATGATGCCGTGACGAGAGCACAATTAGCGACATTGATTAGTCGTTCCGATCGCTATATGAATGATGTGCAAGGACAATTACCGCTTGGCACAATCGAGAAGATTGATAATAATCAAATCACAATCGTGAAAAAGGATAATACAAAAGCAGTATATAGAATTACAACAACATCGTCCCTATATAATGCGAACTATTCACCAATAACAACAACTCAGCTGGTAGTAAATGAGCCAGTGCGTTTCCAAGCAAATGCTGCTGGAGATATCAGGTACATAGAAATCGTCAATCGGTCCGATTATAACAACCTTCCACAAGCAACAAAGGCCGATGCTATCAACGGGAGTATTGTACAGGTATACCCTGAGCAAAAAGTAATTATTGTCAAACAAGAAAACAATACGTTGTATACCGGTTCTATAGTGAATGATACAATCTTAAGAAATAGTGCGCAAAATAGAAGTATTGTGTTTGCTGATCTTCAAGTAGGTGACACGTTAGAATTAACGGTAAATGGGAGTGCCATCTCGACATTGAATGTCACGAAAGCAGCACAGTCAGGCCTGTTAAAAGGTTTAATTTTTGCTGTTGATATTGAAAAAGGGCTGTTAACATTAGAAAACAGTGGTCGATTCTCCACATACACGTTTGATGATACGGTAAGTGTAGAATATGCGGCCGTCCGATTTGCAACAATTCGAGACCTGAAAAAAGGTGACGAAATCGAAATTCAAATCGAAAATGAGAAAGTAAAGAAAGTGAAATTGATTACACCATTCCAACAAACGAACTTCTCAGGTTCAATCGTTGCTGTTGCGACTTCAGATAACATTGTCACAATACTAACATCAGAAGCTACTCCTAAAGCCTATCGAGTGAACAATAATACGGTATTTAGCATCCCAGATATTGTGAGCGGTGGCATTAAAGATCTAGAAATTGGCGATCAAGTCACGGTTGCGATTGATGGACAATTTATCAGTAAAATATCGGTGACAAACCGTCCAACGCAAGAGTCTGTGAAAGGGCAAATCGTCCTAATAAACACAACTTTAAGCATGATTACGATTGAATTGGCGAATAAAGAGTTACGTTCCTATAAATATGATAATACATTAGAACTTCAAATCGAGAGTGTGAGTAATCCGAGATTATCAGATTTGAGTGAGGGTACTTACGTAGCACTACGAGTAGACAAAAACACAATTCGTAAAATTACTGTCAATAATACGATTTCAGGAATCATCGAGGGATATGACAAGACACGTAATACAGTAACCATAAAGCATGATGGTGGTACGACGACATACACTTTAGATACAGGCTATGACATTCATATTTTCGATATCAACCGCCCTGTGTTAGAAGATTTAACTAGAGGAATGGAAGTCATAATCACGCTGAATCAAAACAGAATTCGTAAAATTGAAGTGAATAAGAGTATTACTTCGATGGTTACGGCAGTTATAACAGATTGGGATCGTCTAGAAATAGAAGACCCTACAAAAACAGGGGATAAAGTACGTTATTATATCTATGATAGTGTGAAATTTATTATTCCTGGTATAACAAATCCGAAGTTATCGGATTTCAAAGTGAAGGATGCAGTGAAAATCGACTTCGTTGGTTATGATATTAAACAAATCCAAGTATTGCCAACAATGGTTGGGTCAGTTGTTAGCGTAGATACAGCGAGAAATATCATAGATGTTCGCAGTCGTACGGAGAATAAGAATGTGGCTATTAATAATAAACTAGAAGTATTCTCACCAGCAGAAGTACTCATGTCTATTTCGAATCTAAAGGCTAATGATTATGTAAAAGTAATCACCATGAACGATAAAACGAAAATCTACCAGACAACTGCTGTAGATGTAGAATTCTACAGTGTAACACAAAACCGAGTATATTATTACGATAGCGCCCGTAGCTTTAGAAATATGGAGCTAGATCGTGATGTGCAAATCTGGAAAGATAACACGTATTATCTACCAGGAGATTTGAAGCAAGGGAACCAGATTACTATGTATCACTTGAACAATCAGATTATTGGGATACGAGTGAAATAATAAGCAAAAAACAAAAGAGATTAACAAAAGAGATAATCAAAAGTAAGAAATAAGAGAAAGAAATACTTGAAATGAGAAGGCTCTATGGGTGAATCCTGTAGAGCTTTTTCAATCGAGTGTGGCAGTTTTCAATATGATATGTCAGGTTTTCTATACGTATCCGTTATGTTATACTATCAAAAGTATAAGTTTTTTAAAATTAGCACGAACTGGAAAATTGTTTTGCAAGTAGAATCTACGGAGATAGGAGATATTATATGCTTTTTTCAGTCATTGATAGTGTGGCATTACAGTTAGGGCCCATTCAAATTCATTGGTATGGTTTAATTATAGGCTCAGGGATCTTTCTTGCGTTATATATTGCGCTTAGGGAAGTTAAGCGCTTGGGATTAAATCCAGATCATTATATTGATGTCGTATTAGTAGGTGTACCTGTAGCGGTGATTTTCGCAAGAATCTATTATGTAGCTTTTCAATGGGATTATTACGGACAGAATCCTGGTGAAATTTTTGCCATTTGGCAAGGTGGATTAGCGATTCATGGTGCCTTAATCGGTACAATATTAACAGGCTATATTTATGTCCGCATGAAGAAGATCTCGTTTTGGAACATGGGTGATATCGCAGCTCCTTCGATTCTACTTGGGCAAGCGATTGGTCGATGGGGAAATTTTATTAATCAAGAGGCTCATGGAGGACCGATTACTGAAGAGACACAATGGATTATTAATATTTTGCCCAATTGGATTGCTGAGCAAATGAATATTGGTGGTACTTATTATCATCCAACATTTTTATATGAATCACTATGGAGTATTGCAGGGGTATTGTTGATTATTTTCGTTTTAAGATATCAGACTTGGATTCGTCGTGGGGAAATATTCTTAAGCTATTTGCTTTGGTATTCAGTCGGAAGATTCTTCATTGAAGGTATGCGGACAGACAGTTTAATGATTACTGAATCTCTTCGTACAGCCCAGGTCATAAGTATTGTATTAATTCTATTATCTGTGTTTGCCCTATGGTATCGAAGAAAGTACGGTTATGCAGATGAGAAATATGGGGTGGAATAAAGTATGAAGTATCCTTATATATTATTTGATTTAGATGGCACGTTAATTGACTCCAATGAGCTAATCCTAACTTCTTTCATGTATTCACTAGAGCAATTCAACCCAGGGAAATATACCCGTGAAGACGTGCAGAACATTATGGGAAAACCCCTTCTTGAGATGATGACAACATTCAATGCGGAAAATGCTGAAGAATTGGTAAGAGTCTACAGAAAGCATAACTTAGAGCATCATGATTCATTAGTTACGTCATTTCCAAATGTTGTGGAGACGTTGAAAACCTTGCACGAAAATGGTCATAAAATGGCCCTAGTAACTACGAAACAACGCCAAGCCGCAATGAAGGGTTTAGCGTTGTTTGGACTCGATCAATATCTAGAAGCCACGGTTTGTTTGGATGACACGGATAAACATAAGCCTGACCCAGAACCGTTACGATTGGCAATGCAAGCAATTCATGCAGATCCAGAAAAGACAATCATGGTCGGAGACAATCCGGCGGATATACTAGGGGCTCATAATACTGGTGTGGCAAGTTGTGCAGTTTCCTGGTCTATGAGGGGTGCCGAGTATTTGAAGCAATATAACCCTGATTATTTGATTGATGATATGCTCGAGCTCCTAGATATAGTGAAGTAGTTTTCCTAGCCCATTGTAAGATTGTTAAAATTATATTTTCAATAAATCTAGACTTATCTAGACGAAATTAACTTAAATTCAAATGTATTTGTATACTTTTATTAACAATTAAAACGACAGACGATAGAGTGGGAATAGCTCTTCTATCGTTTGTTCTGCTTTATCTAAGAAACGATTACTATCCATATTCACAACTAACTCTTTCGAGAGGTCAATACCACAGGTTAGCTCACTCTTTTTCACGTGCTTTAATTGCTCGGAAAACTCTTGAAAAGTATCAACGGTCATCCGACTATGAGGTGTGCCATAAGGAACCGTATGATCTAATGACCACCGAAAGTTAGCTGGTATCGACTGGCGAATCATTGGAAGTTGACTATCCATATTGTTCGCGAAGATTGCCTTGTGATTCGATTCGTAAATTAGCGCGAATTGTATGTATACATGGTCCTTCCATAGGCCAACCTGGAAATGCGGAAGAGACTTATATCCTCGAGGATTTGTGGAAAAGGACACCCAAGTATCATCTGGTGGATTCACTGTTCGGCGGGCATGACGCGCCACGTGTGGATAAAAAGGTTGTCCCAGCTTTGCGCTTAAAAATGGTGCGATTCGGTCACCAATCGCATGCAGTTTTGGTCGAACATGTGTGATAATTGCGCCCATTCTAGGATCAAGACCTGGTATTTCTAAGATTTCGAAGTCGGATGCAGTAAATCCGGTGAAAGACATTCGTTTTACCCCTTTCAGTATATTACTACTATTGTGTCATATTTAGTGTTGAAATATAGATACATCTTGTGGATACGATATAAATGATAACATGAAATCAAATTCCTATGGTAATTGCAGTTATATATTTTCGATGAGTCTCTATATATGCAATAGAGTCTCTATGTATGCAATAGAATCTCTATGTATGCAATAGAATCTCTATGTATGCAATAGAATCTCTATATATGCAGTAGAACTGTATACATTATAGTTCTGTTTATATGATGTAATGAATTGAGGTGATTATATGAAACGGATTGGAATCATTTCAGATACCCATGGTCAATTAAGAACAGAAGTGTTAGAAGCTTTACGAGGCGTTGATGAAATCATTCACGCAGGTGATGTAGTAGGTGACGAGGTTCTACGAGAATTGCAACGGATCGCACCCGTTCATGCCGTTCGCGGAAATAATGACTACGGAGAATGGGCTATGTGCTTACCCAAAACACAAATGCTTGAGCACGAAGGATTTACATTATATGTCCTTCACATACTGCAAGAGATGGACATAGCACCAGGCGCTGCTGGAGTGAATATAATAATTAGTGGGCACACCCATAAGCCTCTAATCGAGGAAAAGGGAAACATCCTATATATAAATCCGGGAAGTTGTGGACCGCGTAGATTTTCTTTACCAGTCTCCGCTGTAATTTTAGAAATTGAATCGAAAAACTGCATTGCACATTATATAGACTTACAGGATTCAGCGAAAAACTACTCATATACCTTTGCATTACAATCATACAACCAAATCATCAGACTATATCCCTAGAAAAATCTACATTAGGCATAGTCATATGCCGGAATTTCTAGCTACTTTTGATTATTTTTGTATGCTATAACAGGAATACTATATTTTTTGTCGAAACATGGAGCATATGAGAGACAAAAATTTAGGAAAATGTAAGGTGGAATGGTACGTGGTCGACAAGAAAACTTGTGTCTCCTGTTGGAAAAACGAACTATGCAAATGCAGTGTAAGCATGTGTCCGTTTTGGGAGGCAAGCATCCAAGGTCAACAGGTATGTAGTGACTCGGATTTGATGAAAGCACAATAAAAGAGTTCGTCGTTCTGATAGTACTCCTTTTCTATTGAGAGAGGGGTGCTATTTTGCGTTTACGGTCTTATATACAGATGGTTCCTATAATTATTTATAGATTTATCTATTGTACATAGCAATGCTTTAGCAACACTTCAGTAATTTCTATATTTTCAGAAAATTCTCATCTTGACACTATCTCACACCTCATGATAGGATAATAGAAATATATTCTTCGCTTTATTATATTAGCAGACTAAAGCGTAAAAGTGCTAGTTTTTCTTGGGGGGGAGCAGAGAATGGCAAAACCATTAGTATTTGAGAAGCCATTTGGAGTTAGAGATTATTTGCCGAGTGAAGTACAGTGGAAGAAAGAAGTTGAGCGTAGAATTAGCTCTTGCATGGAACGATGGGGCTATAAAGAAATTATTACCCCGGCATTAGAATATTTAGATACGGTCGGAGATTCAAGCAATATCTTGCAAAACCGTTTATATAAGCTGATTGACCGCAATGGGAAAACTCTTGTATTACGACCTGATATGACAACACCAATTGCTAGAGTTGCAGCATCACTTTTAAAAGATGAGCCGCTCCCGTTGCGCCTATGCTATAATGCAACGATTTATAGAATGCAGGAAAAAGAAGCTGGAAGAGACACGGAATTCTTCCAATCGGGTGTAGAATTGATAGGGATTGAACAACCATACGCAGATGCAGAGGTGATTGCTTTAGCGGCTGAATCGCTAATCGCTGCTGGACTGTATGATTTCAAAATTGCGATTGGAGAAACGACGTTCTTACAATCCTTACTATCAGAAAAAGCGCCTCAACATCTAGAAGAATTGAAAAGCTTACTATTAAAGCAGGATTATGTAGGTTGGAAGACCTTTGTCGAAACGATTGATTTAGATGAGTCATCGAAAGAGTGTTTACGAGCTTTACCTCGACTGCAGGGTGGCAGGGAAATGATTGCCAAAGCAAAAGGCATGGTCCAAGATGCCAAAGGACTGGAAGCTCTCGATCACTTGGAAGCTGTATGGTCGATATTAGAGCAATATGGCGTCGCGCAATACGTCCATATTGATTTTACTACGTTACGAGGGCAGAACTATTACACAGGTATGATTTTTGAAGTATATACACCATCTGTAGGATTTCCGATTTGTGGAGGCGGTCGATATGATGACCTTTTACACGAATTTGGTAGAAAAGCACCTGCTGTCGGATTTGGTATGTGGCTCGAACGTTTAATTGATGCTTTAAACATGGAGACGAATGCAGCAGATACTTATTTATTTATTTTTGACCATGAGAATGTTAAGGAATCGCAGGCAGTCATTGAACAAGCAAAACGATGGCGCAATGTGGGCTGCAAAGTAGAAATAATCGGTGTAGCGAAAGAACAAAGCAATGCTTGCGTCATCGAGCGCCAAGCGACGAAAAAATATCGAGAAGTATGGACATATGATATGTGGGCATCACAACATCCGACACACACCAAGGAGGATGAATCTACATGGAAAAACTAGTGGTAGCTCTGCCGAAAGGACGCATCATGGAAGAGGCCGTTGATTTGTTACGTCAATGTGGTTTTTCGCTTCCGAAAAATGGTGATTTGTCGCGCAAGTTAATTATTGAAGATGACGAATCGCAATTAACTTTTATACTAGCAAAACCATCAGACGTGCCAATCTATGTGGAGTATGGAGCGGCGGACTTAGGTGTCGTGGGGAAAGATGTATTATTAGAAGAAAGTCGCGATGTGTATGAATTGCTAGATTTGCAAATTGCCGGTTGTCGACTGTCAGTTGCCGGAATTCCAGGCACACAAACACGGATGATTCCGAGAATTGCGACGAAATTCCCTAAGGTGGCCTTCGATTATTTCCGTCGTCAAGGGAAGCAAGTAGAGATTATAAAACTTAATGGGTCGATTGAAATCGCACCATTGATTGGTTTATCCGACCGGATCGTAGATATTGTATCAACAGGAAGAACCTTGAAGGAAAATGGTCTAGTAGAAATGGAAGAGATTATGACAATCACCAGCCGTTTAATTGCCAATCGTATGAGTTATCGTATGAAGCATCCAATGATTACACATATTGTAGATACTCTTGAAAAAATCATAAAGAAATAAAGTCATCAATCATAGAGGAGGGAATATATGGTCCAAGTTCAAATCATTGAAAGCAAAGACTTCTCCTATAATCGAAACGTAGAAACAGGCAATCAAGAGCAAATGAACGCAGTACTTCATATTATTAACGAAGTGAAAACCCATGGAGATCAGGCGGTCAAAGCGTTTACCAAGCAATTTGACCGAGTCGATATAGAGGAATTACTCGTAAGCGAAGAAGAGATCCAGGCAGCCTATGCAAAGGTTTCTCAAGAATATATACAAACGATTCGTGAAGCGCGTGATAACATTCGTCGCTACCATGAAAAGCAAAAGCAAAGCTCTTGGTTCACAACAGAAGAAAATGGTACAGTTCTTGGTCAGAAGGTAACTCCTCTAGATCGAGTTGGCGTATATGTACCTGGTGGAACAGCGGCATATCCATCATCTGTACTGATGAACGTAATTCCTGCTCAAATTGCTGGCGTACGTGAGATTGTCATGTGCACACCACCGGGGAAAGACGGAATTCCGCCAATTATATTAGTTGCGGCAAAGGAATGCGGCGTAACACATATATATCGCATTGGTGGGGCACAGGCAGTCGCTGCCTTGGCCTATGGCACGGAATCAATTCCAAAGGTAGACAAAATCACTGGACCTGGGAACATCTATGTAGCGATTGCCAAGAAGATGGTGTTCGGTATGGTAGATATCGATATGATTGCAGGACCGAGTGAAATCCTCGTTGCATGTGACGAATCAGCAGATGCTTCGTATGCTGCGGCAGATATGCTTTCGCAAGCAGAACATGATGTGTTGGCTGCTGCGTACTGCGTGACCTTATCCCGACAAAAAGCAGAAGAGATTCATCGCGAGTTAGAGATTCAGCTCGCGCAATTAAATAGAAACGAAATTGCCAAGCAATCGATTGAGAACCAAGCGAGAATTATCATTGCTCCAAATCGCGCAGAAATGGTGCGCGTCATTAATGAAATTGCCCCTGAACATTTAGAAATGATGGTAGAAGAGCCATTTTCTTACCTTGGGGAAATTCGACATGCGGGAGCGATTTTCTTGGGACGTTATAGCTCAGAGCCTGTTGGTGATTATTTTGCAGGACCGAATCATGTACTGCCGACCAGTGGGACAGCACGTTTTTCATCCCCGTTGTCGGTGGATGATTTTATCAAAAAATCAAGCGTTATATACTATAGTAAGCAAGCAATGATTGAGCACGGCAGAAAAATTGCAGGCTTTGCCAATGAAGAAGGACTAGATGCACATGCCAAGGCAGTGGCGATACGCATCGAAAAGGAGGGGCTGTAAATGGCGGAAAAAGCTACCTTGCGTCAGGCAGAAATTCAACGTACGACACAAGAGACGAGTATTTATGTGAATTTAAATATTGATGGCACAGGTAAAAGAGAAATTGATACGGATGTACCATTTATGTCACATATGCTCGACCTATGGGCAAAGCATGGGCTCTTTGATTTGCAGGTAAAGGGTCATGGAGATGTAGAGATTGATGATCATCATACTACGGAAGATATGGGAATCACATTAGGCCAAGCGTTTGCTAAGGCAATTGGTGATAAGGCAGGCATTAAGCGCTATGGGCAAGGTCTTGTGCCGATGGATGAGTCCTTAGCTGAAGTGATTGTAGATTTGAGTAATCGCCCTCATTTAGAGTACCATGCACAATATCCAACCGACACAGTTGGGACATTTCCGGTGGAGCTTGTGGAAGAATTTTTATGGAAATTTGCTTTAGAAGCGCGAATTACCTTACACGTGCGCGTTCAGTACGGAAAGAATACGCATCACATGATTGAAGCGATTTTTAAAGCGCTTGGTCGTGCATTAGATGATGCAACCCAATATGACCCTCGTATCCAGGGTGTTTTATCGACAAAGGGGGCGTTGTAATTGATCGCAGTGATCGATTATGGAATGGGAAACCTTAGAAGTGTAACGAAGGCCCTGGAAAAGCTTGGATATGCAACGAAAATTGTTGCAGACCCGCAGGAACTAAAGGGTGCAGACGGGGTGATTTTACCTGGGGTTGGCGCTTTTGGCGATGCAATGGAGAACTTGCAGGAGCAGAATTTCATTCCTGCAATTCACGAATATGTACAATCTGGGAAACCGTTTCTGGGAATCTGCCTAGGGATGCAGTTGCTGTTTGACAGTAGTGAAGAAATGGGCGAGCATCAAGGGTTAGGCCTTATCCCAGGGAAGGTTGTGCGCTTTCAAGGAGACTTTAAAGTGCCACAGATAGGCTGGAATGAGCTCAAGTTATATCATGAAACCCATTACCTATTTGAAGGTATTCCAGGCAGTCGCTTTGTGTACTTTGTTCATTCTTATCATGCGAAAGTGGAAAATCACGACCATGTCTTAGCATCTACTGACTATTTCGGAGAAGTTACGGCGATTGTTGGGCGCGATAATGTAGTAGGTATGCAATTCCATCCCGAGAAAAGCAGTGAAGTAGGGCTTAAGCTATTAGAAAACTTTGCGAAGCAATGTAGATAAAATTTATAATTAATATAAACGGAGGAGCAAACATGAATTTTACAGTGTACCCTGCTATTGATATGAGGGGTGGGAAATGTGTACGTCTATTTAAAGGGGATTTTGCCCAAGAGACGGTATATCATGAGGACCCAGTGTCCGTTTATAAACAATGGGTGGAGCAAGGGGCGAAGTTTGTCCATGTAGTTGACTTAGACGGAGCTAAGGATGGAAAACCTGCCCACTTAGAAGTTGCTACGGCAATGGTGCAGGCAGGCCAACAAGATGGTCACCAAACGCCTGTCCAATATGGCGGTGGAATTCGTTCTATGGAAACTTTGGCGCAGATTTTAGACGCCGGTATTGATCGTGCAATTATTGGTACATCAGCGGTAGAAGATAAGCAATTTGTAAAACAGGCGTTAGAAACCTATGGCGGCGAGCGTGTTGTGATTGGCCTTGATTGCCGGAATGGTTACGTAGCAACGAAAGGCTGGTTAGAAACGGCAGAAGTGAAAGCTGTCGATGTAGCGCGTGAGCTGAAGGAGTGGGGTGCGAAGATATTTGTATACACGGATATTTCGCGTGATGGCACATTAACGGGACCGAACATAGAGGAAATGCTGCATTTTGCGGAGGAAGCGGAAGTAGAAGTGATAGCTTCTGGTGGAGTCAGTAATTTACAGGATATTAAGGATTTAGCTGACCAAAAAGCACAAGGAATCGTTGGCGCAATTGTTGGAAAGGCGCTCTATACAAATGCGGTGACACTTCAACAAGTGAAGGAAGAAGGGATCGAATGTTAACGAAACGAATCATCCCGTGCTTAGATGTGAAAGATGGTCGAGTCGTCAAAGGGATTCAGTTTGTCAACTTGCGTGATGCAGGAGATCCTGTTGAGCTAGCGGCTTTCTACGATCAAGAAGGGGCAGACGAGTTAGTATTTCTAGATATCTCTGCGTCCCATGAGGGTCGTGCAACGATGATACAAGTGGTGGAACGTACAGCGTCTGAGGTATTTATTCCCTTCACTGTAGGTGGCGGTATATCATCTGTGGAAGATATTAAAGGTATTTTGCGCGCTGGAGCAGATAAGGTATCTCTGAATACGCAAGCAGTCCTGAATCCACAACTCGTTTCTGACGCTGCTAAGCGTTTCGGAAGTCAATGCATTGTAGTCGCCATTGATGCCAGATATCGTCCAGAGAGTGATGATTTTGAGGTGCTTACCCATGGTGGACGCAAGCAAACGGAATGGGAAGCGGTTGCGTGGGCGAAGGAAGTACAGCGCCTTGGTGCAGGAGAAATATTACTGACGAGTATGGATGCTGATGGTTCGAAGGATGGATTTGATATCGAACTGACAAAGCGCATTAGCGCAGCAGTTACTATCCCTGTGATTGCTTCTGGTGGAGCAGGAAATCAAGAGCATTTTGCAGAAGTATTCGAGCAAACGGGTGCCGATGCAGCATTGGCAGCGTCTATTTTTCACTATAAAGAAACTTCGGTAAAAGAAGTGAAAGCGTATTTAAAAGAGAAGGGAGTCGTCGTGCGATAATGAGTGATTCGATTATGTCTATGAATGCGATTGATGTAACACGTGCATTACAAACGATTGATTTTTCCAAAGCAGAGGGGCTTATCCCAGCGATTGTGCAGGATGTAGATACGAAAGAAGTATTGATGCTGGCATATGTCAATCGCGAGTCGTTACAGAAGACTGTAGAAACGAGAACGACATGGTTCTGGAGCCGTAGCCGTAATGAGCTATGGAATAAAGGTGCAACTTCTGGGAACACGCAAGAGGTGGTAGACATACGCTTTGATTGTGATGAAGATACCATTCTTATGCTTGTAAAAGCGAATGGTCCAGCTTGTCATACGGGCAGAGAAACATGCTTTTATCGTTCATTCTTTGACGGGTGGCCGAAACAAGCAGAGGATAACGGAGATGTGGAAACGCCGATCGCATCGACGATGGTTCCTGCTAAGAAAACAATGTCGTTGCATTTCTTGTATCAATTAGAGCAATATATTCATGAGCGCAAACATACTCGTCCAGAGGGCTCATATACTACGTACTTATTTGATAAAGGGATTGATAAAATCCTTAAGAAGATTGCCGAAGAAAGTGGCGAAGTGATTATTGCTGCGAAGAATAACGACACCACAGAACTGGTCTATGAATCAGCAGACTTAATGTATCACTTAATCGTATTGCTGCAGAATCAAGGAATTTCTCTCGATCAAATTGCTGAAGAATTATCAAAACGACATAAAAAGTAAGATATTCAATTAAAGGTGTGATTGCATGAAAAGACAACCTTACTTAGTGGATTATCATACTCATAACTACCGTTGCGGACATGCGATCGGGGAGCTTCGAGAGTACGTGGAAAGAGCTGTAGAGCTTGGGTTCCATGAGATCGGACTTTCCGATCATTTTCCTTTATTCCATATTCCTGCAGAACGAAGATTGCCAGAGATTACGATGGAAATGCATCAGTTAGAAGAGTATGTGCAAGAGGCAATAGCTCTGAAACAGGAGTTCGCCCAACAGATTGATGTCAAAGTTGGCATTGAAGCCGATTACGTGCCAGAGTGGGAAGACTACTTAGCGAACCAATTAAGACAATATCCATTTGATTATGTGCTTGGTTCAGTGCATTTTATTGGTGAGTGGGATCATTCTGATAGTCGTTGCACCCACGAATGGGACAACCGCGACGTAGATCAAGTGTATCGTCATTACTACGCATTAGTTAAAGCAGCAGCCGAGTCTAAGATATACGATTCGATTGCCCACTTCGATGTAATCAAGCGCTTTAACCATCATCCGACAAGTGACATGACAGAAAACATCCGAGAGGCTCTACTAGCTGTGAAAGCCGCTAATATTTGCGTGGAAGTCAACACTTCTGGCGAGTTTATGCCTGTAAAGGAAATATTCCCTTCGAAAACAATCTTACATATGTGCAAGGAATTAGACATACCCATTACAGTAGGGTCTGATTCCCATCGACCACATAATGTAGGCACAAACATCGAGAGGATATACGGGGAATTACGCGATTTAGGGTTTACTGAAATTGCAGGATTTGACCAAAGACGTAGATATCGAATTTCTCTCTTGTAACATTTATGATATACTATCTAAAGTAAACGGACCCAGCGAAACAACAGTTTCACAAAATACATTGGGCGGAGGATGCACTATGAATGCTAACAATAAAATCATCCCTCTCAAAGTTAATTCTAACTTTTTCTACGAGCGTGCTGTTCGTTGTTTAGATAAAATGAATTATAAGGGAGCTATTAAATATTTTCGTCGCGCGGTAGAACATGATCCGACGAGTGCTTTAAACCATTGTAACTTAGCCGGGGTATTATCAGAAATCGGTGAGTTCCAGGAAAGCAATAAAATCCTTTTCCATGTTGTGAGTAATATAGATCCTAAGGCAGTCGAGTGCTTTTATTATATAGCGAATAACTATGCCAACATGGGCGAGTTTGAGCGTGCGGCTACGTATGCGAACAAATATCTTGACGCGGATTTCGATGGTGAATTTGCAGCAGATGCGGAAGAAATGCTAGAGTTTTTCGGAGATGATGAATCAGAAGAACCTGCTCAGAATGACCTTGCAAGAAGACTGTTAGAAGAGGGGAAGTTCAAGGATGCCGCGAAGGAACTTGTGAAAGTGTTGGAAGAGAATCCAGACTACCAGGTGGCGCGCAATAATTTGGCTCTTACGTACTTCTACACGGGTGAGACTGACCAAGCGATTATAGAGTCGCATAAGGTGTTGAAATCAGAACCGAATAATATGCATGCTCATTGTAATCTCGCAGTATTTTATCATGAATTGGGACATCAAGAAGGAATGGAACGGGAATTGAACTTTTTGAAAAAGGTCATTCCAATCCATGACGATCATATATACAAGCTGGCATTGACTTTAGGAATGTTAGGAGAGCATGAACGCTCATACTACTATTTCCGACGTCTATTGAAAAACGAATTGACAGATGATCCGCAAATGTTCTTTATGACCGGTGTTGCGGCGGCAAACACTGGCCGTTATGATATGGCGATTAGCTATTGGCGCCGAACGATGCGCCTGGATTCGAAATCAGAAATTCCAGGATTTTATATTCAACTGATAGAACGTGCCATGCAAGAAGAAATCGAGCTTCAAGCGATTGGTTATTTCTACAGCTTACCTTTTGAGGATTATTTAAGAAGACTCGAGTTAAAGTCGAACAAAGGCATTACCACCGAGATTTTTAAGGATCCAGTGATTAAAATGTCAATGTATTGGGCCCTAGATTATAGTGATGATAAGACGAAATCGAATGTGATTCGTCTATTAAGTCTTGTGTTTGACAGTGAAGTGCAAGAGAATTTCGAGAAGTTTTTGTTAAAGCCTGAAGAAAGTGATGAAGTGAAGAAGTTAATTCTGATTCTTTTTCATCAATTCGATTTGGCAGGTCCATATCGGGTGTATATAAAGAAAAAACTTACGAATGTTACACAGGAGCAGGTAAGTAAGATGTATCTGACTTGGCGCCCAGAATGGCTTCAAGTATTAGAGTTAGCAATTAAGAGCCTGGATGAAAAAAAGCAAGAGTCGACGATATATATCGCGGACTTAGAGGCAATCTGGATTGATTTCTTAACGAAAAAGGGGAAAGAACTTGGCGAGCGATTCCACACTAATAGTTGGGTGGCAGCCTTAGAATATGCAGTTCACAAACTCCACAATTTGAAAATTACGCAAAAGGAACTTGCAAATAAATATAATATTTCAGTCACTTCTCTTTCTAGCAAATATCATGAATTATACGAAACTTGCCAACGGTTGCATAAGAGAAACAAGACCCAGTGAAACGTAAGCAAGCGATAGGATGATAGAAGAGCAGGGGGATTACAATGAGTGTAACGAATGATTCGGCAATCTATGATGTCATCATTATTGGTGCAGGGCCTGCAGGGATGTCTGCAGCTTTATACGCGGCGAGAGCCGGTCTAGCAACTTTAATTATCGAACAGGGGATGCCAGGCGGTCAGGCAGCTACCACAGATAGTATAGAGAATTACCCTGGGATAAAACATATCTCGGGGCCTGATTTATGTCTGAAGATGTTTGAACAAATACAGGATTTCGGTGTGAAAATCATCTCTGGTACAGCAACACATCTAGGCGGTATTGCCAATAACAGACAAATCACAGTGGATCAGAAGATATATACGGCGAAGAAAATCATCCTTGCCATGGGGGCAACGTATCGTAAATTAGGGATTCCAGGGGAAACAGAGCTTCGAGGGATGGGAGTTTCCTATTGTGCCACCTGTGATGGAGCATTCTTCCGCGACAAAGAAGTTGTTGTAATTGGTGGCGGTGAATCAGCCGTAGAAGAAGCAGTTTTTCTAACGAAATTTGTGAAACGTGTATCGCTTGTCCACCGTCGTGACACCCTCCGAGCATCTAGAATTGCTCAAAAGCGAGCAAAAGAAAATATTAAAATCTGTTGGTTCTTCCATACAATTGTGACAGAAATTCAAGGGAAAGATGCGGTCCAAGCTGTCGTCTTGAAGGATTTAGTCACGAATCAAGAAAGAGTCTATGATTGCGATGGAGTGTTTATTTACGGTGGTCTTGATCCGAATAGCCAGCTTGTTAGTGGTTTAGGCATTAGGGACGAACAAGGATATATCATCACCAATGAGCACATGGAAACGGTAATCGAAGGTATTTATGCTATCGGAGACATTCGCCAGAAACATCTTCGACAGGTTGTCACAGCAGTGGCAGATGGCGCCATCGCGGCTACAGCAATCGTACATTCTCTAAACTAAGCAGGTGAATTTATGAGTAATCGACATATTATCATGGGTACAGCAGGTCATATTGATCATGGAAAAACGACCTTGATTCGTGCCCTGACAGGTAAAGAAACAGATTATATTAAGGAAGAGAAGGAACGGGGCATTTCAATAGACATTGGATTTGCACCTTTACAGCTTTCCGACGGGCGGACGATTGGTGTCATCGATGTGCCTGGGCATGAAAAGTTCATTAAAAATATGCTTGCCGGAATCGGTGGCATCGACTTCGTGCTGCTGATTATTGATGTAAATGAAGGAGTTATGCCTCAAACGACAGAGCATTTTCACATCCTTGAGCTTTTGGGTATCGAACAAGGCATTATCGTTCTTACGAAGGTAGATATAGCAGAACCTGATTGGGTTGAGTTTGTCAAAGAGGATATCCGCGAGCAATTCGCTCAGACCATCTTTCGTAACGCACCTATCGTATCAGTTTCCGCAGTGACGGGAGCGGGGATTGATGAGTTAAAGCAGCATATTGCAGAAATCGCGGATACGGTAAAGACGAAAGAGGCAATTGCATCGTTTCGTCTGCCGGTTGACCGTGTATTCTCGATTGCAGGCTTTGGCACGGTAGTGACTGGTACGGCTGTATCAGGATCGATTCGCGTTGGGGATAAAATTGAGTTGTTGCCTGCTGGTAAAGACGCTAGAATTCGTGGCATCCAGCACCATAGCAATAAAACCGACATTGGGTACGCTGGCCAGCGTCTAGCATTAAACGTTGTCGGGTTAGACGTTGCGGACATTGAACGCGGCATGGTCATCTCGGAAACGAATATGTACAAGCCAACCACCCTTATCGACGTGCGTGTGCAAATGATTAACCCTTCACCAAGAGAATTGCAAAATCGCGCAAGAATTCGTATCTATACAGGTAGTAGTGAAGTCTTTGGGCGGATTATATTATTAGAGAAAGATGTACTGGAATCTGGGGAATCGGGCCTTGCTCAAATTAAACTTGAAGAACCAATTGTAGTGGAGCCGAAAGATCGTTTCATCATTCGTTTCTATTCACCAATGGAGACAATTGGCGGCGGTGTTGTCATTGAGCCACATCCAACGAAGTTCTATAAACGTTTGAAGCCAGAGGTCATTAAGGAGCTAGAAGCAAAAGAAAAAGGTGGTCTTGCTGAACGTATCCTTGATAGCTTGCGCAGATTGGGTGTAGCAAACGCGAAACAGCTGGTAACAGAAACCAAAGTATCCAGTCAAGTGATTATCGATAATGAACTGAAAAAACTCCTAGAAAATCAGCAAATTCAATATATAGCATCTGTTGACATGTATGTCCTGCGTGCAGAATTTCACTTCTTGTTAAAGACAACCCTATCACTAATAGAGACATATTATCAGAAGAACTGTTATACCCGCTTTGTTCCAAAGGGTCAAATCCACAGTGAGATTACTAGTGCTACAAGAAAAAGTACATATAAGCCAAAAATTCTGGAAGCAATCTGGGAACAACCAGAGTTCAAGGAGAAAATAGAATCGATAGGCGAATCTTTAGCGTTCGTTGATTATCAAGTGGAGCTTTCTGAACACGAGCGTCAAATCCTTAATAAAATTGAGGAATTGTATGTCGCATCAGGGGTAACGCCACCAAATAACCAAGATGTATTAGAGGGCAACATCGATATCAAGGATCATCAACAGCTTCTCAATCTATTGATGTATTTAGTAGAGCAAAAGCGCCTAGTACTTGTAACAGATGATATGTTTTTCCATGCACAAGTGATTCTTGACCTTCATCAGACAATCCAAAAGATAACGCAAGAGAAAGAAAAATTCACAGTCAGCGAATTCCGTGATGCCATTGGGGCAAGTAGAAAATTTGCTGTAGCGCTATTAGAATATTTTGATCGCGAAAAGATTACTCGCCGTATCGGCGATGAACGTTTGCTAATGAAGAAGCTATAAACGATAGGGCGTGCATTCACGTCCTTTTTCTACGCACTATATTTGTACTGTATTAAAAAAATATATGACGCATTTACTTGCTATAAGTAGAGCCATATAGAGTATAATAAAAGAAACATAAAAAGCGAGGTGGGATGATGAAATTGCTAGTTGTGACAGGTATGTCAGGTGCAGGAAAAACGGTCGCAGTTCAAGCGCTTGAAGACGTTGGATATTTCTGTATTGATAACATTCCACCAGTTTTGATTCCGAAATTTGCAGAGCTAGTCGAGCAATCGGAAGGAAAACTGAAGAAAATAGCGTTTGTCGTAGACTTGAGAAGTAGAGAATTCTTCCCTAGTCTGATGGCCGCACTACGCGACTTAGATCGCGACGGGAAAATTACTGCACAGGTACTATTTCTTGATGCCACAGATGAAGTATTAGTAAAGCGATATAAAGAGACTAGAAGACGTCATCCGCTTGCCCCTGAAGGTAATTTAGTCGAGGGAATTAAGGAAGAACGGAAAAAGCTCAATGAAATAAAAGGGATTGCCAATATAATTCTTGATACGTCCCAGTTAAAACCACAACAGTTGAAAGAGAAAATTACGGGATTCTTTTCCGATAATGAGAAGCAAGAGATGCAAATATCGATTGTATCCTTTGGGTTTAAGCATGGGGTTCCAATTGATGCGGATTTAATGTTTGACGTGCGCTTCTTGCCAAACCCTCATTATGTAGACGAATTACGCCCACACACCGGACAAAACCCGGCAGTTTATGATTATGTTATGCAGTGGCCGCAAACACAGACGTTTTTAGAGAAACTACTGAATTTATTAGATTTCTTGATTCCACAGTATAAGAAAGAAGGCAAAGCATCACTGTCCATTGCCATCGGATGCACAGGCGGAAGACATCGTTCCGTAGCAACAACAGAGTACTTGGCAGAGTATCTTCGTAATAAGAATTTATCGGTGCAAGTCACCCATCGGGACGGAACTTAGTATGAGAGCAAGAAATTCGAACCATTTTCGAAGGATTCGAAGGTATAAACGCACCTATGGTTTAATGTTTACGACCTTTGGAATTATTTTAATGGCGTTAGGCATTGCCATTTTATTTGAAAATTATTGGATTGCAGAAAAACCGCTATCGATAACTATCACTATCGCTACGCTAATCACAGTTTTTGGACTGATTATTACAATTTTTGGTTTTCTACATTATCATTACGGGATTCGCTTTCAATTTTTACGGAAGAACAATGAACTTCTTAAGGTTGTCGTGATAGGTGGTGGTACAGGACTGTCAATGTTGTTACGGGGTCTAAAGGAGTATAAGCTTGACCTATCGGCGATTGTGACAGTAGCCGACGACGGTGGCAGCTCTGGTAGATTAAGAGATGAAATGGATATGATCCCACCAGGAGATATTCGAAACGTACTCATTGCTTTAGCAGATACGGAGCCGCTCCTAGAGAAATTGCTACAGCACCGGTTCAACCGTGGTAAGAATCTTTCCGGCCATAGTATAGGAAACCTTTTGCTTGCCGCATTGCAAGAAATTACTGGAGACTTTAAATCGGGTATCCGTGAGATGAGCCGTGTTCTAGCCGTTCGCGGACAGGTCATACCTGTGGCGGAAGAATTGATTCAATTAGTTGCCAAGATGAAAGACGGACGAATCATTCGTGGAGAATCATCAATTCCTAAGGCGAATGGCACCATCCAAAGGGTTTTTTTGGAGCCAAAGGATGTTGCTCCAACACCTGAAGCTTTGCAGGCTTTGCAAAAGGCTGATGTGATTATTGTGGGCCCAGGAAGTTTATATACAAGTGTGCTACCTGTCTTAATGGTGCAAGGTATTACTGAAGCAATTCGAAATTCTACAGCCTCTAAGGTATATATCTGTAATGTCATGACCCAACCAGGGGAGACAGACCGTTATACTGCATACGACCATGTGAAAGCTATTTATGAGCATGTGGGGTATCAGCTGTTTGATACGATTATCTGTCATTCAGGAAAAGTCGACGAAGAAGTTAGCAAACAATATGACGAGCAAGGAGCTGCCCCAGTAGCAGTGCATAAAGAGAAATTAGAACGTTTAGGGTTAAAAGTAATTGCGAAAGACCTAGTCAAGCATCAAACCTACTTACGCCATGATGCGAAGAAAGTCAGTCAATTAATCCTACAGGTCATATCGCGTAAACCTATAGAACCTGATTAAACCAAGGTGCCAGTCGTGCTCTAATATACGGAATTAGGTGATGAATCAATGTCATTTGCAGCTCAGACAAAAAAAGAATTAACCTTTATCAATGCATCAGATTGCTGTAAAAAGGCAGAACTTTCTGCTCTGACGAGAATGAATGGGAGTATAGGAATCGGGCAAAAGCGAATGTATGTAGACATCAAGACGGAAAATGCCGCAATTGCACGCAGAATTTACTCCTTATGTAAAGATTTGTTCAGCATTACTCCTGAACTTCTCGTAAGGAAGAAGATGCGTCTTAAGAAGAATAATACGTATATCGTAAGAATCTCGGCAGAAGTGAAGCATATATTAGAAGAATTATACATCGTCGATGATGCGCTAAATCCTCTAGAGGGTATTGACCAACGACTAATTAAGAAGAAGTGTTGTAAGAAGGCCTATTTGCGCGGTGCGTTCCTTGCTGGTGGATCTGTCAATCATCCTGATGGCGCTTCCTATCATCTAGAGATTGCTTCTAGCTATCAAAATCATTGTCTAGAGTTGTGTAAAATTGCTAACTCGTTTCGATTGAAAGCAAAATGCATAGAGCGCAAAAAAGGATATATTTTATATATCAAAGAAAGTGAGCTAATCTCTGCGTTTATGAGTTTAGTTGGTGCCCATCAGGCATTGCTGCGTTTTGAAGATGTGAGGATTATTAAGGATATGCGAAACTCCGTCAATCGACTTGTCAATTGCGAGACCGCGAACTTGAACAAGACAATTGATGCGGCAATGAAACAAATCGAGAACATTAAATATATTGATGAAATGATTGGAATCGATAATTTGCCAGACAAACTGCGGGAAGTAGCAGAGTTAAGAATGCAGCATCCAGATATCAATTTAACAGAGCTTGGGGAAATGTTAGGGAAAAAAGTTAGCAAGTCAGGAGTAAACCATCGATTGAGAAAATTAAATGAGATGGCAGAACATTTGCGAAGTAGAAGTGGTGCGCCCAGAGGGAATTGAACCCCCGCGCCTGGCTCCGGAGGCCAGCGCTCTATCCGCTGAGCTATGGGCGCGTATAAAGAAGTGTGAGTATTAGTAATGCAGTTGAGATAAAAAGACGAAAAATGGGAGCACGTCCATAAAAGACGTGTAATTTTAATTATATAGGAGGAGCTTATGGACGGTCAAGAAGTTAATTTTCTTATAGCTTTTTTGTTTGGATTTGCATCAATTACATCTCCGTGTCTACTACCCATTATGCCAGGATTTCTTTCTTTTATAACAGGTATGACAATGAAAGATTTACAAGAAACGGGGGTAAAGAAGAACCCGTTTAAACAGAAGGCTTTCTTATATGCTTTAGCTTTTGTCGCTGGGTTTTCTGTAGTATTCATATCACTTGGTGCGACAGCTAGTATAGTTGGGCAATATCTATTAAGTCATTTGCCGATTCTAACGAAAGTAGCAGCTGTCTTTGTCTTTTTATTTGGTCTACATATGGCAGGAATTTTCCGTTTTACAAAATTAATGGTAACAAAACGATTAGAGTTTAATACAGTAAAAGGTGGAAGTTTCATAGGAGCCTTTCTACTTGGGGTTGCATTTTCCATCGGATGGACACCATGTGTGGGACCGATACTCGCAACAATTTTGGTTATGGCATCGAATGCAGAAACAGCAACGCAAGGGGCACTGCTTTTATCGGCGTACTCTTTAGGCAACGCGGTTCCATTTTTATTAATTGCTATATTTATAAATGCCTTCCAACGACAGTTAGTTAAGTACAGCAGGTACCTACCATACGTTGAGAAAATCAGTGGATATCTCTTAATGCTTGTAGGGATTTCTCTGTACTTCGGCTGGCTGCAAAGACTTGCTTACTTATTTTATTAAAAATTAAATATTAGTCCCATCCAACTAGATACGTAATCTATTCATAGAAAGCTCCGAACTGCAAAGACTAATAGCAAAATTTATGAAAAGTGGAGGGATTCATGTGCAAAAGGTAAACGTTGCGATTAACGGTTTTGGAAGAATTGGTCGCTTAGTTTCAAGAATATTATTAGAGGAGAAGTATAGCAATCACTTACAGCTAGTAGCTATCAATGATTTGACGAACATTGAAACCCTAGCACATTTGCTGAAATTTGACTCCATCCACGGAACTTACAACAAGGATATTACAATCGAAAGCGATGCTATCGTCATTGACGGACACAAGATTCATATTTGCAAAGAACCAAATCCTGAAAAGTTGCCATGGAAAGAAATGGGTGTTGATGTTGTCATAGAAGCTACGGGGCGATTTAAGGATCGAGAAGGAGTCGCGAAGCATTTAACAGCAGGCGCTAAAAAGGTGGTCGTTTCAGCTCCGACAAAAGGCGAAGATATCATGATGGTGATGGGTGTCAATGATCACTTGTATGATTCATCTAACCATCATGTGATATCCGCTGCATCTTGCACAACTACATGCCTATCGCCAGTGATTAAAGTGTTACATGAAACATTAGAAATCGAACGTGGCCTAATGACAACCATCCATTCCTACACGAATGATCAAGTGCTATTAGATTTTGCCCACTCTGATTTGCGCAGAGCCCGAGCAGGAGCATTGTCCATGATTCCTACGAGTACCGGTGCAGCCCAAGCAGTAGGGAAGATTATTCCAGAGTTATCCGGCAAACTAAGTGGTATGGCAATCCGTGTACCGACTCCGAATGTTTCGTGCATTGATTTAGTACTCAATGTGAAAAAGGACACTTCGAAGGAAGAAGTGAATCGAATCCTGCAAGAAGCCTCTCAAGGCGAAATGAAATCTGTTATGTATTACTCGGAGCTGCCATTAGTATCGATAGATTATAACGGTAGTAGCTATGCTACAATCGTGGATGCTTTATCGACAATTGTCATGGATGGAACAATGGTAAAAGTCATTCTTTGGTATGACAACGAATGGGGCTATTCCAGCCGCCTAATTGAATTAATTTCTCATATTGCACAAAAGGATGCAAAGATTTAGAATAGTTAGTTGAGAGTTTAATAAAGAAAACTGATATAAAGCAAATAAATGGCGGAGGGTAATCGAATGGCATGTAATAAGTTGTCAATTAAAGATATAGATTTACAAGGAAAACTTGTGTTTTGTCGCGTAGATTTCAATGTTCCAATCAATGCTGAAGGAAAAATTACAGACGATACGAGGATCGTGAAAGCGCTTCCTACGATTCAATATATGATTGCCAAAGGGGCTAAGGTGGTTTTAGCAAGCCACCTTGGTCGTCCTAAAGGACAAAAAAACCCTGAGTATAGTTTAAAACCAGTAGCCAAGCGTTTAATGAAATTATTACATACCGATGTGAAGATGGCGGAGGATTGTATTGGTCCAGAAGTCGAAGCAATGAAACAAATGATGAAGCCAGGAGATGTACTTCTCTTGGAGAATGTTCGTTTTGAAGCGGAAGAAGAAAAGAACGGCGATGCCCTAGCCCAGGAATTTGCCAAAAATATAGATGTATTCGTTAATGACGCTTTTGGTACGGCCCACCGCGCCCATGCTTCCACAGCAGGGATCGCGAAATTCGTGCCAGTTTCCGTAGCAGGTTTCTTATTAATTACAGAAGTAACGATGTTAGGCGAAGCCCTTGCTCAACCGAAACGTCCTTTCACAGCGATCATTGGAGGGGCCAAGATAAGCGATAAAATCCTTGTCATCGATAACCTTTTAGACCGTGTAGATAAGCTAATGATTGGTGGCGGAATGGCCAACACATTTTTGAAGGCACTAGGCTACGAATTAGGCAAATCATTAGTAGAAGATGAAAGAATTTCAATCGCCCAGGATATGATTGCTAAGGCGAAAAGCAAGAAAGTGGAGCTTCTGTTACCAACCGACGTAACAATTGCAAAAGAGTTCTCGGCTGACACGGAATACCGTAATGCGAAGATTGAGGAAATCCCAGCGGACTGGATGGCACTAGATATAGGGAGAGAGACCATAGAGTTGTACACGAAGGCAATTCAAGAATCAGCCACAATTATCTGGAACGGTCCTATGGGAGTTTTTGAATTAGAACCATTTGCGATTGGAACAAGTAGTGTAGCGAAAGCTTTAGCTGACCATGATGCGTTTACGATTGTCGGTGGTGGTGACTCCGTTGCGGCTGTAGAACATGCGGGATTAGCAGATAAGATGGACCACATTTCCACAGGTGGTGGGGCTTCGCTCAACATGCTTGAGGGTAAAAGGCTGCCAGGGGTTGAAATATTAAATGACCGTCTAACCCTAAGAAAGCCAATCATTGCAGCCAACTGGAAGATGTTCAAGACAATCGCAGAAACAGAAGTCTATATTGACAAATTGATGGCAAAAGAGTTGCCGAAACAGGTTGATATCGTATTGTGTCCCCCATTTACAGGTCTTGAGAGTGCAGCGATGGCTGTGACAGGAACAGAAATTAAAATCGGTGCACAAAACATGCATTTCGAGGCAAGTGGTGCTTATACAGGTGAGATTAGTCCAGTTATGCTTGGGGACTTAAATGTTCAGTATGTCATTCTCGGTCATTCCGAACGTAGAAAATTCTTCCATGAGACCAATGAAATCATAAATAAGAAAGTGCATACCGCATTTAAATATGATTTAACACCAATTTTATGTGTGGGTGAAACGATTGAAGAGAAAGAAGCCGGGAAAACGCTAGAAGTCTTAAAGCAGCAAATCGACCAAGGGATAGCATGGTTAACGGCAAACCAAGTGGCGAAAATGGTTATTGCCTATGAGCCAGTATGGGCGATTGGAACAGGTAAGTCGCCAACACCTGCGGATGCAAACGACTCGGTAAAAGCGATTCGTAAATATATACAAGAAATCTATGATATGGAAACAGCACAACAAGTGCGAATTCAATACGGTGGCAGTGTGAAGCCTGAGAATATTAAGGATTTCTTGACACAGTCAGACATTGATGGAGCACTTGTTGGTGGAGCGAGCTTGGCGGCAGACTCTTTTTATAGCATGCTTGTCTAATGCGACAACTCCCTCTTATGATGTTGAAGAGGGAGTCTTGTTAAAACCGAAGATAAAGAAAACATTAGTTGCACTTATTTCGAAGCTTGGCGGCACTTATGTCCCACGTATAGAAGTGGGAGCATTAGCAACGCCGCTGAGATAAATAGGGAGATGAACAAGTTGATAAATCGTGCGAAACCGATTGCACTCATTATTCTCGATGGATTTGGACTACGAGACGAAGTTGATGCTAATGCAGTGAAGCAAGCGAACACACCAAATTTCGACCAGTTGCAAAAAGACTATCCGTTTGTATCAATGGGCGCAAGTGGAGAACATGTGGGTTTACCAGATGGACAGATGGGGAACTCA
Source organism: Desulfuribacillus stibiiarsenatis (assembly GCF_001742305.1). Lineage (NCBI taxonomy): Bacteria > Bacillati > Bacillota > Desulfuribacillia > Desulfuribacillales > Desulfuribacillaceae > Desulfuribacillus > Desulfuribacillus stibiiarsenatis. Next base: position 173,938 of record NZ_MJAT01000001.1, read on the forward strand.
GAAGTTGGTCATCTCAATATAGGCGCTGGGAGAATAGTGTACCAAGAGCTAACGAGAATTAGCAAAGCGATTCAGACTGGCGAATTTTTCGAAAATCCTGCCCTTGTGGATGCTATTCATTGTGCAAAACAGAATCACAAAAACCTTCACGTCATGGGCTTGTTGTCCGACGGTGGTGTTCATTCTCATAATGAACACCTATATGCCCTTTTGCAATTAGCAAAAAAAGAAGGCATAAGCGAAGTGTACATCCATGCATTTCTTGATGGCAGGGACACGTCTCCAGAGTCAGGAGCGAGGTATGTTCGTGAGCTAGAAGACCAAATTGAGACGATTGGAATTGGCAAGATAGCTACGATTCAGGGCCGTTATTACGCAATGGACCGTGATCGTCGTTGGGATCGTGTCCAAAAGGCGTATCGTTCGATGGTTCTTGGTGAGGGTTTGCCTACCAATAAACCATTTCAAGCGATGGAGGATTTCTATCGCAATGAAATCTATGATGAGTTTGTTTTGCCTACGGTAATCGTGAACGAAGAGCAATTACCGATTACAACTATCCAAGAGGGCGACTCTGTAATTTTCTTTAACTTTCGACCGGACCGTGCAATTCAATTAACTCGTGCGTTTACAGAGATACATTTCCCTGAAATCGATCGTGGTAAGGAGCCACCGAAGGTGCATTTTGTTTGTCTAACAGAATATAGTGAGACAATTCAGGCACGTGTTGCGTTCGAGCCGACGAACCTTGTCAATACATTAGGAGAAGTATTGCAGAATCATCAACTTACCCAACTGCGAATTGCAGAAACTGAAAAGTTCAAGCACGTAACATCATTCTTTAGTGGTGGGCGTGAACAAGGGTTTCAAGGGGAAACTAGATTATTAATTGACTCGCCGAGGGTTGCTACCTATGATTTAAAACCAGAAATGAGTGCCTATGAAGTGACGGAAGCAGTTTGTCAACAAATTGACCAAGATGCCTTTGATGTGATAATTCTCAACTTTGCGAATGCTGACATGGTTGGTCATACGGGTCAGCTACCAGCTGCTATCAAGGCGATTGAAGCTGTGGATGAATGTCTGGGGAAGGTTGTTCAATCTGTTCTATCCAAGGGTGGAATTGCGCTCATCACCGCTGATCATGGCAACGCAGATATGATGCGTTATCCAGATGGAGGCGTGCATACGGCCCATACAGTCAACCGTGTTCCAATGATTATTACCAAATCAGGTCTTCAGCTCCGTGAGGACGGAATATTGGCTGATATAGCTCCTACAATTTTGCAGTTATTAGGAATTGAGCAGCCAAAAGAGATGACAGGCAATACATTAATATTGAATTTTTAAATAGTTACGATAGAATAGAGAAAAACAAAAACTAGAGTTAAATGGAGGATTATGAAAAACCATGACAATTATCTATGATGTGTATGCTAGAGAGGTATTAGATTCCCGCGGAAATCCAACAGTTGAGGTAGAAGTAGAGCTAGAATCAGGTCACATTGGCCGTGCAATCGTACCATCGGGTGCATCGACAGGAGCTTATGAAGCTGTTGAGTTGCGTGACGGCGGAGACCGCTATATGGGTAAAGGTGTACTACAAGCAGTTGAGAACGTGAATGATATTATTGCACCAGAGTTAATTGGTGAAGATGCGTTCGATCAAGTGGGAATTGACCAATTGCTAATGGAGTTAGATGGCACTTCGAACAAAGGGAAACTAGGAGCGAATGCGATTCTAGGTATTTCTATGGCAGTCGCGAGAGCAGCAGCAGAGTATCTAAGTGTGCCATTATATACATACCTTGGCGGATTCAATGCAAGACAATTGCCTGTGCCAATGATGAACATCTTAAATGGTGGAGAGCATGCTGATAACAATGTAGATATTCAGGAATTCATGGTTATGCCTGTCGGTGCTGAGAACTTTCAACACGCATTACGTATGGGCGCAGAAATCTTCCATAACTTAAAAGCAGTACTAAAGGCAAAAGGTCTTAACACGGCAGTAGGTGACGAGGGTGGTTTCGCACCAAACCTGAAATCTAACGAGGAAGCACTCACTATCATCATGGAAGCAATTGAAAAAGCAGGATATAAGCCAGGGGAAGAAGTTTGTCTAGCGTTGGACGTAGCGGCTACTGAGCTTTATAAAGATGGAAAGTATCACTTAGAGGGTGAAGGTGTAACGAAAACAGCTTCTGAGATGATAGACTTTTATGAGACTCTAGCTCAAAAGTATCCGATTATCTCTATAGAAGATGGTTTAAGCGAAGACGATTGGGACGGTTGGAAAGAGCTTACGGATCGTCTTGGCAAGAAAGTTCAGCTAGTTGGTGACGATTTATTCGTTACAAATACAGAGCGATTAGAGCGTGGGATTAACGAAGGAATTGGTAATTCAATTCTAATCAAAGTAAACCAAATAGGAACTCTAACAGAGACGTTTGAAGCAATTGAAATGGCGAAGCGTGCTGGCTATACGGCAGTTATCTCTCACCGTTCAGGAGAAAGTGAAGATACGATTATTGCCGATATCGCAGTGGCAACAAACGCTGGTCAAATTAAGACTGGTGCTCCTTCACGAACGGACCGTGTTGCGAAATATAACCAATTATTACGTATTGAAGATAACTTAGCATACACTTCTGCGTACCCTGGGAGAAAAGCATTTTACAATTTAAAATAGTAAGTAAAAAGTAAGACTTGCCCTATAATTTTGAATATGGTATAGTATTTCTTGTTGAATAAACACCTGTAATAGGAGGTGCCATGATGGTTGTATTATTAAAAGTTTTATTAGCTTTAGTATCATTAGCACTAATCGCTGTTGTATTATTACAACCTGGAAAGAGTGCCGGTTTATCTGGTGCGATCACGGGCGGAGCGGAACAAATGATGGGAACTAAAGCAAAAGGTTACGAGCGCGTACTTGAAAGAATTACGAAATTCGTAGCAATCGGTTTTTTATTACTGAGCTTTATAGTTGCATATCTTGTGCAGTAATGGAAAATATCAACTCACCATATCATATGGTGGGTTTTTTACTTGTATAAGTGTATGAAAAGTGTAATATATATTTGTTTCGTGATATACTAAATTCAATAATGGAAAAAATTATGATGTAAATGTTATGACTTTGAATAAATGGAGGTAAGCGCATGAAAGCATGTTTGTTAATCCATGGGTTTACAGGTTCGCCCTTTGAGATAGAGCCGTTGGCGGAAGCTCTTCGCCAACAAGGTTACATAGTGGAAACACCTGTCCTTGCAGGTCATGGTCATGATGAGGACTTGCAGGATGTGTATTGGACAGATTGGATTCAATCAGCAGAAGATGCATTAAGAGAAATGATTGAACGGTATGAAACTGTATACTTGATTGGCTTCTCCATGGGTGCACTCATTTCAGCTTACCTTTCTACCAAATATCCTGTGAAGAAACTAGTACTGTTAAGCCCGGCGATTTATTGCATCAATTATAAGCAATTGTTCTGCACGATGTCAGAAGCGATCAAAAAGAAGTTTGCCGGCGACAAGATTGAAGGACTTGCCAGTGAACTCAAAAAATATTTGCAAAAGGCTACCAATACACCGATTCGCAGTGTCATTCATTTTCGACAACTAGCCGAACAGTTAACGCCATCTTTTGCATATGTTACAGCCCCGACACTTATAATTCAAGGCCATAAGGATGTAATCGTTGAACCAAGCAGTGCTACGAAAGCTTATGAGACGATTCAAAGTGTTGATAAGAAGCTAGTATTCTTAGATTTGTCTCCGCACATAGTATGCCATGGCGAAGAATCAGAACTGGTGAATCAACATGTGATTGAATTTCTAGCATCAGGGAGCAGCGCATGATTGTGGGAAAAAGCCGAGATTCATTTTTTTTACCAGGTGGGAACATTGGGATTTTATTGATTCATGGTTTCACAGGGTCTCCGGCGGAAATGCATGCGATGGGGGAATATTTACACCGTTTGGGATATACCGTATATGCTCCACTTTTAGCTGGACACGGAACAACTGTCCAAGATATGGCGAAAACATGTTGGACTGACTGGTGGCAGAGTGTAACACAAGGATATGAGAAACTCAAACTTGAAGGATGCACAGAAATTATCGGCTGCGGATTATCGATGGGTGGAATTCTTACATTGAAGCTAGCGTTGAACTATCCTCTGAAGGCACTCGTCACAATGTGCGCACCCATCTACTTAACGGACTCGCGCGCGTATTTATCGGGACTGCTTAAGTACGTGAAGAAGTATCAAGATAAAAACAATACGCACCCATACGAAGACATGGAAGCTTACCAACTCGCATATCAACAAATGCCGTTGGCTTGTATTCCTAGCTTATTAGAGTTAATCAATCAAGTAAGACCCTTGATTCGTCATATAGAAACACCGGCACTAGTCTTGCAGTCAGAACTAGATCAAACCGTTCAACCGAAAAGTGGCGAATATATTTTTCAAGAATTGAGGTCTTGGAAAAAAGAATATATTACATATTCGAAATCGGGGCATATTATTACTATCGACAAAGAGAGGAAGCATGTGTTTCAGGATGTTGCCAACTTCCTTGGATTTGTATGTAAAATGTAGAATAGACGAGGTGATTTCGTGTTAGATCGTGAGAATTTGTTGGAATACATGAGGGAATTAGAATATAGACCGATGACTGTCGATGAACTTTATGAATCATTTGACGGTGAAGATAGCGAAGACCTTAAAGATCTTATGAAATTATTGAACGATCTAGAAAGTGAAGGTAAGGTTATTCGTACCCGGGCGAATACATATGGTCTACCTGACCGCATGAACTTGGTGGTCGGTAAAGTACAAGCCCATGCCAAGGGTTTTTGTTTCGTTATGTCTGAGGATAAATCGTACCCAGATATTTATGTCAGTTCGGAGAATACCAATAATGCGATGCATAAGGATCGCGTATTAGTTAGACTTCTTTCTACGAAGGAAGGCGCTCGTCAAGAAGGCCAAATCATTCGTATTATCGAGCGCGCTAATAAACTAGTAGTAGGTACGTTTTTTTCTAGTCGCAACTATGGTTTCGTAGTACCTGACGACAAGCGACTTGCGAACAAAGATATATTTATTCCGAAGGAAGAAATTCTCGATGCGCAAGATGGATATAAGGTCGTTATTGAGATTACGCAATACCCAGAAGGACGCAATAGTGCAGAGGGGAAAATCATAGAAGTACTCGGACATATCAACACGCCAGGTGTAGATATCTTATCTGTGATACGTAAACACGGGATTCCTGAGAAGTTCCCGCCAGAAGCACTCGCTGAGGCAGAGCAAGTTCCAGATACGATCTCTGAAGCAGAACTTGAAGGTAGAAAAGACTTAAGAAACAAAAAAATCGTGACCATCGATGGCGAGGATGCGAAAGATTTAGACGATGCCGTATCGATAGAAAAACTAGAAAACGGAAACTTTCTATTAGGCGTTAGTATTGCGGATGTCAGCTATTATGTAAAAGAAGACTCCGCCCTTGATCAAGAAGCATTCCGCCGCGGAAATAGTACATACCTAGTCGATCGCGTGATACCGATGCTACCAGAGCGTTTATCGAATGGTATTTGCAGCTTAAATCCACGAGTCGATCGATTAACAATGACCTGTGAGATGGAAATCAATGAAGAGGGAAAAGTCGTGCGTTATGAGATTTTCCCTAGTGTAATTCGCACTCAAGAGAGAATGACTTACACCAATGTACGTAAAATCGTCGAAGATCAAGATCCAGAGCTAATGGAACGCTACAGTGACTTAGTAGAAGAGCTCATGATGCTTGCGCAACTCAAGGATATCCTAAGAAATCGACGTATGGAACGTGGAGCCATCGACTTTGATTTCGAAGAGACGAAAATCATCGTAGATTTAGAAGGAAAACCAATCGATTTAGTGAAAAGAGAGCGTAGCACAGCGGAGAAGATTATCGAAGAATGTATGTTGATTGCGAACGAAACCGTAGCAGAGCACTTCCATTGGTTAAACATTCCGTTTATCTATCGTGTCCATGAAGATCCAGCGATGGAGAAACTCTTTGCATTTAATGAGTTCGTGCATAACTTTGGATACTTCTTACGTGGTCTAAGTAACAAGGTTCACCCGAAAGCATTACAACAAATTATTGAACAAGTATCGGGAACCAATGAAGAGAAGATTATCAACACCGTATTATTACGTTCCATGAAACAAGCTCGATATGATGTGGAGAGCATCGGACACTTTGGACTAGCTGCTCAATATTATACGCACTTCACATCGCCGATTCGTCGTTATGCGGATTTAATTGTTCACCGCATGATTCGCAAGACATTAACATCACCGGCTATGTCAGATCAAAGTCTTAGTAAATTAGCGAAGAAACTTCAAGTAATTGGTGAACAAACATCTGAGAGAGAACGTATTTCTATCGATGCGGAACGAGAAACCAATGACCTGAAGAAAGTCGAATACATGGAAGATCGCGTTGGTGAGGAATTTGACGGCATTGTTACCAGTGTGGCGAATTTTGGGATGTTCGTTGAGCTTGAGAACTCTGTTGAAGGTATGGTGCATATCAGTTATCTCACAGATGACTATTATAACTACCATGAAAAAGCCTATAGCTTAATAGGCGAACGTACAGGTCGGACCTATCGCATTGGAGACCCAGTACGTGTACGTTTAATTAAAGCGAGCAAACAAGAGCGAACATTAGACTTCTCTGTCATCGCCGGCCCGCCAAAGAAAAGGGAACGCAAAGCACCTAAGACAATTGAAGTTTCTAGCGAACCAGAACGTAAGAAGGGTAAACGTAAGAGCCATAGCACATCTGAGTTTGCCGGTTATTCTCCGCGTGATAAGCGTGCCAAAGGAAAAATTGATGACAAAAAGCCGAAAAAGAAGAAAAAAGCAAATGGAAAAAAACGCAGAGATTAAAGAGTTTTGAAATCTCACCAATTGGGATTGAATTTGAATATTGATACATTCTGGGCTATACCTTCAAGTGGTATAGTCTTTTCCATTCCTTTCGCTAATGATTAAGGAATCCATCTATAAACTATTGTTTGCACAGACAGGCGAAAATCAGTAGAATAGAAACAAGGATATCCTTATGGTAACGAAAGAAGGTTTTGGGAATATCTGATAGGTTTTAGCAGGAAGGAGCCGCATGATGGCGAAACAAATCGGAATAAAAGAAGTCGCGAAAAATAAAAAAGCCTACCATGATTACTTTATAGAGGAAAAATTCGAAGCAGGCATTATGCTGACTGGTACAGAAATTAAGTCGATTCGTGCTGGGAAAGCGAATCTAAAGGATAGCTTTGCAACCATTAAGAACGCAGAAGTGTTTTTACATAATATGCATATAAGTCCATATGAGCAAGCCAATCGATTCAACCACGACCCAACTAGAGCTAGAAAACTTTTGTTACACAAATTAGAAATTTCGAAACTGATAGGTCAGACGAAGGAAAGGGGCTACTCCCTTGTACCTCTTTCCTTATACTTGAAGAACGGCTTTGCAAAGCTGGAGCTAGGTTTAGCAAAAGGGAAGAAACTATACGATAAACGCCATGAAGAAGCGAAGAAAGACGCTAAGCGAGAAATCGAAAGAGCATTCAGAGAACGTCAAAAAATGTAGTGTTAGCAACAAAAAATTCAACTAAAACAAATAAACAAGTTAAAAACATAAAATAACAGCCAGAACTACTCCATAAGAGTAAAAGTTGAAAAAGTAAATGGGAGAAGGATGCAAATGGCTAAAATATTACAAGTAGCCGATATGCATAAATGTATCGGCTGCTATTCGTGTATGCTTGCATGTGCAAGAGTTGTGAAGAAGAGCTTATCCCCTTCGCGGGCAGCGCTACAAGTCCGCACCGCGGGAGGATTTCAAAGCAGATTTATTGCTGAGATTTGTCGTGGATGTATTGATGCACCTTGTGCTGCTGCCTGCAACTGCGGAGCTTTGACGCCGCGTGAAGGTGGTGGGGTACACTTTCGACCGACTAAGTGTATCGGTTGTCAAGATTGCGTGAAAGCCTGTATTGTCGACGTCATTCAATTTGATGATTGTAAGAAGAAACCATTGATATGTATTCAGTGCGGCACCTGCGTACGTTTCTGCCCTCATAATGTTCTAGAAATGGAGGAGAGAAAATATGACGCGTCAGGGAATTAGAGTACTGGAAATTAACCTAACAGAAGCAAATATACAAATCCATCTACGCAAAGATTTACTTGCTTATCTTGGTGGCACAGGAGTAGCGGCAAAATTGTTTGAGGAATATGGCAGATTCGACCTTGACCCATTGGCAGAAGAACAGCCTGTCATATTTGCCAATGGACCGTTTGCGACAATTTATCCAGTGGCGACAAAAGTCATAGCTGTATTTCGTTCCCCTTTAACAGGAGAGTATGGAGAAAGTCACGCTGGTTTACGTCTTGCCCTTGCTATGCGCGGTGCTGGATACGATGCGATTGTAATCCATGGGAAATCCCCAAAGCCGACATTCTTAGTGGTAAGCAATGATGGAGTGAAATTTAAAAACGCGTCAGCAATCTGGGGTATGGGCGCCGGAGAAGTAGGGAATTTACTAAGGAAGCTAGCTCCAGGTGCAGGTCATCGAAGTGCTATTCGCATAGGTCCTGCAGGCGAACGCATGGTTTCCTTTGCCAATGTGAATGTGGATACCTATCGCCATTTTGGTCGATTAGGCATTGGTGCAGTATTTGGTGCGAAGAATCTTAAAGCTATAGTTGTGCACGGGAACCAAGATCATGAAGTTGATTCGATGCAAGAATATAAGAAAGTATATGAAGAACTTTATGATCAAGTCGTAGACACAGATATTATGGATAAATACCACGGACTCGGAACAGCTATCAATGTTATTCCGCTTAATGAACTGGGTGGTTTACCAACGAATAACTTGCAGTCTGGGCGTTTTGAGCATGCAGAAGAAATTAGTGGTGAAGCTTTTGCTGAGAAGTCTTTACTCCGTCAAGTTGCATGCTCCGGTTGCCCGATTGGATGTATTCATATTGGACTGCATCGTCAACAATTTGGTGAGGCTTATGAATACGAATCGAAAAGCATTTCCTACGACCATGAGCTAATCTTTGCCCTTGGCTCATTTCTAGGAATGTCGAGTCAGGAAAAGGTTTACCAACTTATCGATCGTGTCGAAGAGCTTGGCCTTGATGCAATTTCTGCAGGTGTAGTGCTTGGTTGGGTGATTGAAGCGTTTGAGAAGAATATGATTGACCAAGAAACATTAGGAACGACCGTTGCTTTTGACAATGTGGAAGGATGCATACACGTACTAGAAGGGATAGTTAAGCAGCCCAATGATTTCTACCGAGCTTTAGCAAATGGGACAGACGCAGTAGCGGAACAATATGGTGGTCTTGAATTTGCTATGACCATGGGCAAGACAGAAATGGCTGGATACCATACAGGTCATGCACATGTCATCGGACAATCGATAGGCGCAAGGCATTCCCACTTAGATAATGCGGGTTATGCAGTCGATCAGAAGTTTCGTAAGGATCAGGACCAACCAGAAGTATATAAAAAGATGGTGCAACAGTTAGTGGAAGAAGAGCAATGGCGAAATGTGGTTACTTCCCTGGGGATATGCTTGTTCGCAAGAAATATCTATACACCAGACGTGATTATAAGAGCCCTTGAGGCGATTGGCATTACCACGACTCAAAACCAATTGAATGAGCTCGGTAAAAAGATTTATCAATTGAAACATAAGTTACGAACGAAATTAGGTTTCAAAATTGACGACTTAAGATTTCCGAAGAGATTTTTTGACACACCGTCTCTAACTGGTACATTGACCCCAGAGACAATCAACAACATGCTTGACGAATATAAGAAATACGTAAATAAATAAACAAGTGCCATATGATTATCACTTTCTCCCTTGAGCATCAATACAATATAAGGGAGGGAGTGATTTTTTATGTTTTCGGAAGATAATCAATATTATGTTTTGCTTGTAGTAACAATTTTACTTGTTGGAATTATGATATTTACAGAACCTAGAGAAACTGACAACGGTAGAGAACTTATCTATTTTTAAAAAATTATAGATTAGCTGTGCCATGAAAATACCGTTTAGAATGGGGCGATGGGCTTGCGAAAAGAGTTAGATTGCAAAAAGAAAAAGTCAAACGAAATAAAACAGGACAATAACTCGAATAATAACGGCAATAGTAATACGTTAAGCCCTGCCTCGATGCTAGTTATACTTGCAGTTCTGTCTGGATCTTTAACAGTTGACTCAATTTCTATAGATAAGGACAAAACAGTACAGGTTCTGCTAGCAGGTAGCCTAAGGAGGAAAACAGAACTTGACAAAATGTTAGATGCTATTGGTGAAATGCCATTTGAAACGGTCTTAAAGGCAATGATGAGTAAAATATAAAACTATTTATCGAGGTGAAATATGGGACAAGATATACATGATGACGATAATTTTAGTTTCCGATTAACTCGCAAGGAGTGGCGTGTTACATTTTTGATAATTATTCTTCCGATTATTCTTATTCTTGTCTTAGGGTCTATATTAATAATACCTTACTATGCTGATTTTGTCGGATCAGGAGAAATTACATCTATTTCGGAAATCGGAGTGCAAGGTAGCGTGAATTTTGTAAGTATTTATGCTGGGTATACGGAGAACTATTTTGATAAATTTCTAGTCATGGCGATTACTGAGAATCGTGTCGTCTTCACGCCAATTGATAAGGAAATTATTGAAGATTATGAGTGGGAATTAGAATATGGAAAAGAGATATTACATGATGTCATAGAAAATGCTATTAATATTGCAATCGAAGAAAGCGGACAAGCTAGTGAGTTGTTTGAAGAACGGTGGGACGAAATTGTTGCAAGCACAGAAGAATTTTATGGCGATTCTATTGGCTTAATGCTAGCCATAGGACTCACGGAGGAATTAAACGATGAAGATTTCTCAAGAGGAGGCAAATATAAAATAGCAGGAACTGGAACTGTGGAGGAGGACGGTTATATAGGATCCATAGGGTTCTTGAAGGAGAAAATTTTGGCGGCAGAGGAGAATCATGTAGATTATTTTCTAATCCCTAAAGACAAGGAGTTTTTTAACGAATATGGTTTTGAGTATGGGATCAGTAATGAAGTAGAGGCGTATAAAATTAAGGAAGAAACAAATATTAAGGTTGAGATTATCCCAGTAGAAACAATTAATGAAGCGTTATCTTTTCTACGATCACTACCGTAGAATCAATAATTATGAAACAAAGGAGATGTGAAGATGAGGTCGCATTCGAATTCTATGAGTAAAGTATTAGTTATTCTTTTGCAAACATTGATTGTTTTTCAAATTATTATGACCCTATTTACTGCGTTGGAGGTTGTTAACCTAGATACGTTTGACCAAATGTTTGAAATTGCACTTTTGGTTGGAACGATTTTTACTTGGTTAGCCATAGTATCATTCATTGTATCGCTAATTTGGTTATATAAAGTCCATAAAGATTTACGCGAGGGAAACCATAATTACCCTATTTCACCAGGGGGTTCGGTAATTCACAATATAATACCAATTTACAATATCTATGGAGCTTGGAAAGTTTTTCGTACCATTGGTAATTATTTTCAAGAAAAAGGACATCAAATTGCTGAATATGGAAGAAAAGTCAACTCTTCTATCTTGTACATTTATTTATTAATTTTCGTTGCTATAGTTCTATCTGCGATAACACTTGGCAATATAGATTTTGAAACGTTGGAAGAACTTCCTCGAGCAGATTGGACAGTACTTGCCAATGATATAATCATGGTTATCATGTTGATTTTAAGTTTAGCACTTACCAAGGCTGTTTTTAAAGGGTTATATCAGCTTTTGCAACTGAAGAGAGAAATACCAAAAGATACTCTTTAGCATACTATACAAATAGGTCACTGCTAATGCCAACGAGTGCCACTTGTACAACACTCGCAGAGATGGTATAATTACTATTACAGTTGTGAAAGAACTGACTCGTTTTGAGTGCTGTCTAACCCACTTTATGTGGCGATGGCCCCAAAATGCCAGGGGGCGTTTTGGATTCGACGGGGATAGTTCGAGCATGAGCTGCGAGTAGGGGACCGTGCCCTCTTTAACAACATGGAAGCCAACAATAATTGGCAAACAAGAATTCGCTTTAGCTGCTTAATATAAAGTAGCTGCCTCACCACTCCATCGCCTGTGTGGCGTGAATGGGGCTCATAAATGCAGGCTAGTCATAGGGCATGCCGATGGTTCTGTGGCGAAACTTCATCGGATAGTCTAGAAGAATCCTGTCGTTGGGATACCTTTTAGGCGAATAACGAAATGACGACTACACTCGTAGACGCTGATGTGGCGATATCTTCGGACACGGGTTCGATTCCCGTCGCCTCCACCATTAAAACCCTCGACCACGATGGTTGGTGGAGTGAATATTGAATGTGAAATCCCTTGCAGAGATGCAAGGGATTTTTAGTTTTAGAACATTTGACACTAATTTGTGGTATAATATTTAGTAAAGGATAGGATTAGCAAAGGAGTTGATGATATGTCTCCAGAACAGCAATCTCGTCGAGTAACAGCAGTTAAGCTTGCCAATGCAGTGAATAAAATAGAAGGTGCTACAGTAACATCTCAAGCGAAAATGCTTTCAGCTAAATGGGCGCGAGGAGAGATTTCGGGTGCAGAAATGAAAGCTGCACTAGTTGCAGAGCACGCGCATTCAGCTGTAGGTAAACCTCATGAATGATCCCTATCTATATGAGGGAAGCTCTGTTCTGCACAATTTATTGAATATCCATGATGAAAAGAAATTAGAACTTGATGAAGCCGAACTCTCTCGAGCGAATATGATGTTACTGTACGAAAAGGGCTTTGATGATTTTTCTACACGATACATAAAATCTTATTCGAAGATGTGTATGACTGGGCAGGAGAATTTCGTACTATAAACATCCAAAAACATTAGCGTACGGTATGCTGATGTTAGTGACATCAAGAGAGAATTGGATTTGCATGGAAAGTTATAGATAAAATCCGATAGGATAAATTGAGTCGAGAGAACTTTGCTGCTCAAATTGCGAGAAAAATCCCCACACTATGGCAGGCACATCCTTTCCGTGAGGGTAACACACGAACTATCGTAATACTGATGACTTTTTTTATTGAACATTACGGTTTTCACTTTGATAAAGACCTTTTAGCTGTTAGTGCGGGATATGTCCGCAACGCTTTTGTAATGGCTAGCTTTGGTGAATATTCAGAATTTGAACACCTTGAGAATATACTGCTGGATGCAATCTGTACGGAGCCAATTGAGTATAAGGATGATTTAGAACAGGAGGAATCAATTCACGGGGCGAAATATCAGACGAAAGACTACACACCTGTTGCACATGAATACCGTGATGATAACGGAGAAGATAAGAAACAATAGCTATATAGATTATGGAACACATCTAAATCCACGATTAACAGAGTTTGTGAAGTGAATATTGAATTTGGGAGTCTCACTAGAAAAGTGGGGCTTTTTTACATGCTATATTTAACCTTTGAAGCAATGATATTAAAATCGAACGAAAGGATTCTGCAAAGGGTTAATAGGGTATTGGTATCTGAGATAGCGATAAATACTATTGATACATGGAATTTTGTGTATATCTCTGGTATAATGTGTTAAAATTACTGACGTTAATGGTTAAGAGGTTCCGTTAATTCTGAGAGGTGCAAGCTATGGCAAATATTGATTTCAAATTAGACATTTGGAAAAAGAAACTATTGGATTTAGGTAAGAGAAACCGATTAATTAACTTTCGAGAGTCTAAGCGTTCTAGTTTAAATATTACATCACCTGAGTTGGAAGATCTCTTTCAGCGCCTTGTTGGGGATGAAGATACTTTGACATTCCCTTATCCAATGGATAAGCAATTGGATGAAGAAGATTCTTATGAAGCAAGAACAGAAATCATTGGTGGTGACCTCGAAACAGATCATACAATAAAAGAGCAACAACGGACACTTAAAGCTCTTCGTGATAAGGCTAAAACAGCTATGGAAGAACAGGGTGTTAATATTCTTTACCTCTCCTTTGGATTTTTAAATTGGTCTGAAAGTACCGATTCTTCACTTAATATAGTATCCCCTTTAGTTTTAGTGCCTGTTTCTATTACAATAGCATCAATAACAGAGCCTTATAAACTAACAATTCACGAAGATGAAATTGTTGTTAATCCAACGCTAGCTCACAAATTGGAAAATGATTTTCGAATAATTCTCCCTGACTTTGACTTTCAAAACGAAGAAATAACAAATTTTTTAAACCGAGTAGCAGAACTAGTGAAAAGAAGCGGATGGAAAGTTGAGACAAGAACCAGTCTTTCTTTGCTATCTTTTCTGAAGATTAATATGTACTATGATTTAAACAATAATCTCCAAAAGCTTAAAAACAATGGAATAGTAAAAGCCTTATGTGGGGATTGTAGTGAAGTGACGGAGGTGCCAGAAGAACTTAATGATTATGATCATGATACAAAGGATAGACCAGTAAATATTTATCAGGTTGTAGATGCCGATTCGAGTCAACAGGATGCTGTAGCGCTCTCTAAGAGAGGTATTAGTTTTGTTTTACAAGGGCCACCAGGAACTGGTAAAAGCCAAACAATTACTAATATTATTTCTGAAGCTTTAGCTGGCGGTAAGAAGGTATTATTTGTCTCAGAGAAGATGGCAGCACTTGAAGTGGTTCATAGACGACTCACGCACTCTGGACTTGCTGACTTCTGTTTGATTTTACATAGCCATAAAGCGAATAAACGTGAAATACTGAAAAGTTTAGGAGATACACTAAGACTAGATCGTGTATCAGTTAAAGAAGATGCTCTGTATCAATTAGAGGTATTAAAGAACGAAAGAGAAAAATTAAATGCTTATTGTAAACAATTACATACTACTTGTTTACCACTAAATAGAACAATATATGAAGCTAATGGTATTTTAGCAAAATTGTACTACGCACCAGATGTGATTTTTTCTTTAGAAAATGTGGTGCAAACTACTCAAGAAGAGTTACGTAAATATAATTATTTATTGTCTACATTAGTCAATACTATTGGGAAATTAAGTGAAGACTATGCTACTAATCCTTGGAAGGGATGCATTGTAGAACAAGTGTCGCATGAGCTACGGCAGAATATAGACGTACGGCTTAATAAATTACTATCTCAGGTGTCGAGTATTTCCGCAGATATAAATCACGCTTTTCAAAAGTGTTCCCTAGATAATTATTTGACTATCAATACTATGAAAGATTATGAAGAACTGTTTGAATTTTGTGGTACATCAGCTGTAATACCACAATTGTGGCTTGAATGCAGTAATATTAAGGAATTACTATCGCAAGCAAAGGATTTTGATAAATTAAAGAAGGAACATTCAAATATTGCTACTAAATTATTAAGTGACTATACAAATGACATTTTCGAGTTAGATAGTCAACAGATAAGTGTGGGTGTAGATGAATGCCTTAAATCCCTTTTTTCTAAACTCGACAATGATTGTTATAAAGAAGAGCGAGATGTCTTTGTCTCAATGGGACGTCTATTATCGTTATGTAACGACTTAAATGCAGATATTAGAGCACTCTTATCTTTTGCGAATCATATATCAAATGAATTACAAATAAAAGAACCAAAGTCCTTGGTCGAAGTAAAGAAACTGTATGAATTTACATTTTCTTTCACACAAAAGATATTGCCTTCAGAAAGTTGGTTTGAAGCAGATAAAAGTAAAGTCCGATATGACCTACTAAAGCAAGCGAAAGAAAACCAAAAGGTCATAGATTCAATTAAAGCAGATATTTTTTCAGTTTACGAAAAGGAAGTTATAGGTGTTGCATACTCGGATATGCTTAAGAGGTTCAAAACTGAATATACTTCTTTTTTTAAAATATTTAAGAAGTCATACAAACAGGATTGTTTGGAAATCAGGGGGTTTCGAACCATTCCTGTAAAAAAAATACTAGATAATGAAATACTCGATTTGTTAAATAAATTAAAAACTATACATGAAAAATCTAAGTGGTTTGAAGAGCAGAATGGTATTTTGAAAGAAATGCTGGGAGGACTCTTTAATAATGAATTTACTAGCTATGAAGATATAGAAAATGCATTTACTGCTTTTGAAAAAATCACAGATTATTTTGATCAAATAATACCTTCTAATATTAAACAATTTCTTTTGAGTGGAGAAAATTACAAGATGCACTCTAAGAGAGTTTCTGAAATAGCAGCAACTATGAATTCATGTAATATAATTGATTATCGCTCAATTTTGATAGACAAGAATATTGAAACTAATGATTTAAGTGATACTCTGCAAGAGAGTGAAAGAATTGGATCTCTTCTTACTGTTTTGATGGTTGAATTAAATAAAATTGAATCAGTTTCTAAAGGTCATAAAGACTACGATTTCCATAAAAATAGCCTAGTTAGTCTTATGCGGTTACAAGAGATTGAAAGGTTAATTAAGACACAGGAGGAAAGGTTAAAAGACCAATATCAATTTTTATATAAAGGCATTGATACTGACTGGGAACACATACTATCTTCTCTATTGTGGGCTAGCAAATTCAAAGATTATATTCGGCAGTTTAATCTATCAGCTGAATTTCAGAATATGACAGTGTCGGGTAAAATAGCAGAAATAGCAAGTACTTGTGTTGGGCTATTAAGAGAATCGAGTGAACGGATGTCAGATAATATTGAATGGTTTGATAACCTTTTCGCAGATGAATACAGTATAAAAGAACTAAATATCTTTGCCTTACAAGATAAAATTGAGGGCTGTCTAGGAAATGTTGCAGGTTTAGAAGAATGGATAGATTTTACAAATGCAAGAAAAGACTGTGAAACAGAAGGACTGTCTAGTTTTATTAGCTTAGTGCTTGAACAGCGTATTGACAAGTCATTGATTATTGATGCATTTAATAAACGATTTTATCGGCTGTGGCTAGATGCAATCTTACCTCAATTCCCAGCAGTGCATGGTTTTCGCAGTCGAAACCATACTGAAACCATAAAAAGTTTTGCGAAACTTGATAAGGTTCAAATGGATATCACAAAGTTACGTATTAGAGAAAGGCTGATTTCAAATTTGCCAGATGTGAATAGAATAACATCCGCTGTGGATGAAGTCGGCATTCTAAGACGAGAACTTGGAAAACAGAAAAAAATAATGCCTATAAGAAAATTGTTTGCAAGAATACCTACATTACTCCCTTGTTTAAAACCTTGCCTAATGATGTCGCCTTTATCAGTAAGTCTATTTCTACAATCTGAAAGTTATAATTTTGACTTAGTAATTTTTGATGAAGCCTCACAAGTCTGTACTGAAAACGCTGTGGGTGCAATAATGAGAGCAAAACAAGTGGTGATTGCTGGAGATAGCAAACAGTTACCACCTACTAATTTCTTCAATGCCTCTATATCTGATGGGGATTTCGATACTGATGATGAAGAGCTCGATGATTCTATTGTTTATGAATCGGTATTGGATGAGGCTGTTACTGTACTGCCAGAACGATCCCTGAAATGGCACTATAGAAGTCGCCATGAAGATTTAATTGCCTTTTCGAATGCTAAAATATACCGAAATTCATTGGTTACATTTCCATCGCATGTGGATAAAGTACCAGACTATGGTGTTGAATATATCTATGTAGAGAATGGGGTATACGATAGAGCTGGGAAAAGAAACAATATTTACGAGGCTAAAAAAGTGGCTTCTCTTGTTTTTGAACAGCTATCTGAGTATCCTAAAAGGTCGATAGGTGTCATTACATTTAGTGAAGCCCAACAACAAGCAGTGGATTCTGCTATAAGAAAGTTGCGTATCGAGAAACCACTGTTTGAAGAGTTTTTCAATGAAGATAGAGATGAACCATTCTTCATAAAAAATATAGAAAATGTCCAAGGAGACGAAAGAGATACGATTATTTTCAGCATTGGATATGCTAAAGATGCTAATGGAGTCATGTATATGAATTTTGGACCTTTAAGTAAGGATGGAGGTTATCGTAGACTCAATGTAGCAATAACAAGAGCAAAATATAACATTAAATTAGTAGGTTCGATCCATCCAACAGACATTAGGCTTGAAAACACTAATGCGGAAGGTGTAAGAATGCTACGAACATATATTGAGTTTGCAATCAACGGTACTAGCGTTTTGGCAAATGAACTCACATATGATAAGTTCGTTAATGTTGAATCGCCTTTTGAAGAGTCGGTCTATGATTTTTTAGTTTCTAAAGGATTTAGCGTGCAGCCGCAGGTTGGTTGCTCTGGTTATCGTATTGATTTAGCAGTAAAACATCCGACGCTAGATGGTAGGTTTGCTCTTGGGGTAGAATGTGATGGAGCTACATATCATTCTTCTCGTACTGCAAGAGAACGGGATCGTTTAAGACAAAGTGTTCTTGAAGATATTGGTTGGAGAATTTATCGCATATGGTCAACTGATTGGATTAAAGATCCTGTAACTGAAGGTGTTAAGCTAGTTGAAGCTGTAAATAAAGCAATTTCAGAATATACAGAAGATATTTCGTATATCAATGCTTCCTTGGATGAACAATCTACACCAGAGATCAGTACTGAAAATTATCTGTTTGTTAACGACGTAGATGAACAAAGCAATGATGCAATAGATAATAATGGGTTCGGGTTTTCGACATATCAGGAGGCTGATATTTGGTCAATACCAAGAGTAGACTATTCAATAACAGATTTACGCAATATCATAGAACTTGTCGTAAAGACTGAGTATCCTATACACTTTGAGTTGCTTTGCAAGCGGGTCGCTCCAGTGTATGGAAATCAGAAAGCTACAGTTAAAATTCGCCGAGAAGTTGAATATGGATTGAGTAAAATGATGGGCAATATAGTTAGGAAAGGAGATTTCTTGTATCCTGTTAATTATGAGTCTATAATTCCACGCATACCAAAAGACAGTGGAAAAATAAGACCAATAATCTATATAAGTCCAGAAGAGCTAAGAAATGCTATGCTAATAATTATCTCCCAAAGTTTTGGAATCACAAAGCAGAGTCTTTTTCAAGTGACAGCAAGAGAATATCTGTTTAATCGTATGGGAGCTAATATAGTGGCTGCTTTTGATGAAGCATTTGAAATATTAATCATTAACAAAGAAGTTGAAGTAATTGAAAACAGGGTTACAGTCACCAGAGCTCAATAAAAGTAATATAGATCAAATAGCTTGGTTGATACTATAATAAATAATAAGGGAGTATCGCAAAACTACAATTACTAAGTAGTTTTGCGATACTCCCATTTACTGGAAGGATTCATTTAAGAATTGAATGTCATAGTCTTATCTCATTGCAAGAGATGAGTTCTATTTAAAGTAGCTGCTAGGTCATTCCAATAAAGTCGATCTGCTTTTGTATTAGTTCTCATATTATCTAATGCATTTTCCCATGATTTCAATAGATATTTATCTCCATCAGTTATATCTCTTAAGAGATTCTCAATAAAATTTAGATTGCTAAGTTCATAATCACTAAGTGAGAAATTTTTGAAGAATATAATAACATGCTCTAGTTGCCTTTGCTTTAAACGCTTACAATTATTTTTAGGCAAAACTGCTTTATCAAATAAAAACAATCGAATTGGATCAGCTAAAAACTTTGAACGAGCTATTTGATTGACCATATTGGTTGCATCATTAATTTTGGATAAATGGTTAATGTGATCTGGTATACGCTCACTATACAAATATCTTGTTATAGATGATAATGGTTGCTTAATAGCTTCACTAATATCAAAAGGTTTCATGTTATGATCATTTATTAGCTTTTTTACGTGATAATGCTTAAATATCCAAGATGTTTGTTCAAGTGTTATCACTTTATTTAGAATACGTAACAATTGAGCTTTCTCGTTAGACTCAGGTAATACACGGCAAAGAATTTCATTATTAGGTTCAAGTTCCATTAAGGCAGAGTATTCATTAAATCCTTCAATAAGTGTGTATGTAGAATTTTTATTTTTTTCGACTATCAATATAGGGCGACTGTAGTCAAAGTTTTTCAAAGTCTTTAGACGCTTTAAAGCTGTATCTGTAGTGATTCGATCATAATAAAATGTAGATATATATATAGGTTTAAGCTTACTGTGCGAAGCTAGTCTAATAATTGGCGATCTTACTTGCATTATGAACACCTCCTACAAATATTTTATTAAGGAAGGGGATTGTCTTATTATAGTTATTAAGAAAAAATTAGGTAGTCGGTTTTTCCGACACACTGATTTTGCAAGAAACGGTCGAGGGTTAAAATTATAGCGGATCGCCTCCACCATTAAAACCCTCGACCAAGGGTAGCTTGGAAGAGAGAATATTTAGAAATGAATGAAAGCCTTGCTGATGCAAGGCTTTTTTGCTGCTAATGGATTTAGGGGTGGCAAGTTTTTTTTGTGTATAAGACATTAGAACAGGGGGGATTAACTTTTTATATAAAGATTTTTAAAGATTTGACAATTCGAAAAGAATCTATTATTATACATAGATAATCGATGCATAGAATAACTATGTATAATGAGGGGAGGTGAGATACATGTCGGTAAATAAGGAGATGCTTAAAGGTAGTACTGTAGTATTAGTTTTAAGTATGCTTGACCGTGAATCCATGTATGGTTACCAGATGATTAAAGAAATTGAAAAGGAATCAAGCGGTATCTTTAGTTTCAAAGAAGGAACCCTTTATCCTATTCTCCACTCGTTAGAGTCAAAAGATATGATAGAATCCTATTGGTCTGGAAATGAAGGCAGAAAAAGAAAATATTATTGTATTACTACTAAAGGTAAATCAGAATTAAAGGAAAAACAACAAGAATGGGTTATATTCCGTTCAGCAGTTGATAAAGTTTTAACAGGGGGGAGGTTTTTGCATGGACTTAGGTCATAATAAAGAAATTCAGAATTATATTAGCAAAGTATGCACACAAGTTAGATTTCATGATGTCCATCAAGATGTAAAATTAGAACTAGAAGCTCATATACAAGAAATTATAGAAGAATATTCAAAACAAGGCTTTTCTGAAAAGCAAGCTGTCAAGCAGGCCCTTGTTCAAATGGGGGATGCTGATATTGTAGGAAAACAGCTAGATTTAGTTCACAAACCTAAGCCTGACTGGACCATTTTAGTACTATCCTTTCTTTTTGTGAGTATGGGATTATTAGCAATGTACTTGATACAGAAACAGAGTTTGCTTACATATGATATCAAATTATTTGAAAAAAGTTTACTCTATTCACTAATGAGTTTAATTGCTATTATCGGTTTGTACTATATTGATTACAGAAAACTAGAAAGGTTTTCTAAACATATTTATCTAGGTACCTTTATAATTCTCATTTTTACAGTTTTCTGGGGTATTCAATTAAATGGTAGTAAAAGTTGGTTAATAATAGGGCCATTTAGTGTTAATTTTGTAGCAGTAAGCCCTTTTTTATTTATCGCAGCCCTGTCAGGTATCTTTAATAAATGGGACTGGAGAAACCATTTTAAGTTGTTGCAAGGTTTAGCATTGTTCGCAATGCCGCTAATTTTGATTTTAATAGCACCTTCAATTTCAACAGGTGCTATTTATGTAGTAGCTGGTATTGTTTTAATGATTGTTTCAGGTGCAAAACTGAAGCAGATCCTATTAATACCAGGTTCAATTATGGCTATGCTAATTCTGTTTATTATGACTGAGCCACACAGACTTAATAGACTCTTTACATTTTTAAATCCTGAAAGCGATCCATCAGGAAGCGGATGGTTAAACATTCAGCTAAGTGAAATAATCTCTCATTCAGGGCTTTTGGGTCAAGGACTTACGTTTAACCCCCAAATAATACCTGAGCTTCATACTGACTTTGTTTTTGCCTTTATCACTTATACCTTTGGGTGGATAGCAAGTATTTTGCTTATTACTTTTGTTGTTATATTTTTGGTTCGCATTGGGGGTATAGCAAGACAAGTAAAAAGTAATTATGGCAAACTATTAATAAGTGGTTTTCTTCCCATTCTAGTAATACAGTTTTTATGGAATATATTTATGAATTTAGGACTAGCACCTTTAACAACAGTGGGATTACCTTTTATAAGTTATGGTGGTTCACAGCTCATCATTAATGCAGCGCTAGTTGGAATTATATCAAGCATTTATAGGCGAAAGAATATTTCCCAAAACTATTCATTATCTTAATTTATAACAATCTTTTATGATTTTGCGAGCTCCGTAGTTCTTGTGACTTGCATGAAAGTTATCTATTAGCTACTAGTGTATCGTCAGGCTGATGCACGTTAGCTTCATAGTAATAGCTGCTTCGCGGTAGTCGTATGACTTTACACATTGCTGTTATCAAGTATTTGTGTAGATTCTGGGTAATCACATTTACTTTAGCCTAGTATCAGCGTTGCTTGCTCTAAAATACCATTCCCCATTAAAAGACGCAGTTTTATTACGGTCGTGGGTTAAATTTTAGCGGATCGCCTCCACCATTAAAACCCTCGACCATGATGGTTGGTGGAGTACATATTGAATGTGAAATCCCTTTCAGAGATGCAAGGGATTTTTCTCCAATCATCATTTATCTTCATCCGCTAATAGCACTCAATATTAACCCATTTTTTGGATAATATGCTATAATTAATTAACAAAAAATGGAGATGATAAGTAAGTGATTATTTATTGCTGTGCTGAAGTTGAAAAACTAAGATAAAGTGAGAAAACAGAAGAAAATAAACTTTATAGTGGGAGGTGACCGCTATGGAAGAAGAGGTGAAATTCCGTGTAATTCACCCAAGACTGGTAGTGCAAATTATTACTACTTCTATATCAGGAATTATAATATTTATTAATTCTGGAAAAGACAGTTACATAAATATAGTATTTCTTCTATTGATTATTTTCTATATAGGCTTTCTAATTAGAAGGAAATATTTTACAAAATTAAGTTTGACTTTAGGTTTGAATTATATTGTGACAAATAAAGGGGAAAAGTATGATAGCTCCCAAATAGAGGTTATTTATATAGCTTTAGATAGAGTAGGCTTTAAATTAACTGGGGCTAGTATTATACCTATTGATTTACACATAAGTTTTCCTATTGAGATAGAACGTCAAGCCATGAATTCTATTAGAGAATGGGCAATGCGTAATAATAAACAAATAATAATTAAGCGTTTTATTTCGTGGTTGTAGTGAAGATTTCGGGTAAGGGTATGAATATTAATAAGGCCGCAGCATAATTATTCCTTAACATATGATTATGGAGTTCTTCAATCATTCATATTGAAAATTTTTATATCCGTTAAAATAAGAACAGAATGTATATGAGCTTCATAATATAGAAGCATATACATTCTGTTTATTTAACTACCTATTCTTCAACTATTTTAGAACAACGATGGGATCAAGCTAGAATAATTCTTAGTATGATTATCCCTTAGATAGCTATAATATCTCAGCAGGTAACTGGAATTGGCTAAATGATAGATACTCCAGCACTTGCAAAACCACTAACAATGGTAGCAATATCGATACCGCCTGTCACTGCGACCGAGAATACCATCATTATACGGGTTTCAGCCGTTACAGGAATGGAGAGACCAGTGGTGATACCACTAACATTAGTACCGATATTGACAATCCCAGTTAAAGATGGGGTTAGATTTACAATTGTACCTGGTATTGGACTAAAATTGTTATCCGGTGTAGTGGAGCTGTAAAGCTGTGCTGTGATGCTGACTTCACTTCCTATTAGCGATAACTCAGCTCCTACGCTAAAATAGGCAGCGATAGACGTGATTTCACCATCTCTCGGCATTGAAAAGGAAAAGCTTTCCAATCCAGTAGTGTCGATGATTCCACCAACGAGTAATGCAACTGTATTTGCTCCAAATCCAACTAGAGATTGAGTTCCAGCTAAGCCACCTAATACAGTTGTTAAGGTGGTAATAGGCCCTGAAGCAAATGGGATTATGGAACCTGGCCCTGGAGGCCCTTCTGGTCCTGGAGGTCCTTGAGGTCCTTGAGGTCCTTGAGGTCCTGGAGGCCCAGGAGGTCCTGGTAGTATACCCATATCATCATATCCTTTCTGTTTGTTTTATATTTCGCATTTCTAATATATGTTTGGAAGCATAAAAATGTTTGAGATTCATTCAAAATGTGTGTTCTGATCACACGAAAAACAAAATACTTTTCATATAGGTTGTTACATAAAACATCCTAATGGTGGACATGCACTATTTGAGCTAAAACGGTATATGCTAATTGAGAGAATGTTACAACATGGAGGAGAGAAAAATGGGGTATCTTCCCTTGATAGGCATTATGGTTTCTACAAATAGGGGCAGAATCTATGCTTTAAAACGATACCAGCAGCCTTATAATCTAGATATGAGAGTTTTCGCATTCACTCCAAAGGATATTAATTGGAAGAGTCGACGTATTAATGGAGTAAGTTGGACAAGGGGAGGATGGAAAAAGAGATCATTTCCATTTCCTGATGCGGTATACAACCGCTGTTATAATAAAACAAACACTATTAATAATTCGATTGAAAAGGCTATTGGTAAAAAATGTTTCAATATGATCACTTGTTTTAATAAATGGATTATATACAATATGTTAAAAAATTCGCAGATGGAAGAGTATCTACCAAATACTTTTCTCTATCATGAAGTAAACGTTGCTAATGTCCTAGAACAGTATAAACTGATGTATCTCAAACCAGTTTATGGTTCACAAGGTATCAATGTAAATCGGATAGAGCTAGTAGAAAATGGAGAAATCTTAATTTCCTCGCACAGCTTGCCACCAAGATATATTATTAGAGAAAATGAAGGAATACAAGAAAAGTTAAGTGAAGTTGTAAAACAAAAGAGTCGATATATATTGCAAGAAGGCATCAGCCCAAAACAGATAGAGCATAGTGATTATGATTTGCGAGTATTAGTACAAAAAAATATGAATGGTGAATGGGAAGCTACTACTATTTCGAACAGAGTGGCTTATGACAATTATTTTAATACATCAATATATAAAGCGATTTATAATGCCGAGATATATTTGCCTGAAATTTTGTTCAATAAAGAGGAAGGCGAAAGAATTCTTCAAGAATTGAAAGAAGTAAGTGTTAAAGTTGCCAGTATATTAGATTATCAAATTGGTTTATTAGGTGAGTTGAGTGTAGACTTTATGTTGGGTGAGAACAATAAACTAAAGATTATTGAGGTTAATGGAAGACCACAGAAAAATATTTATGACGATATAGAGGATTTGAAGAATAAAGATATAATTTACAAAAGACCTCTCGAGTACGCATGGTATTTATCGAGATTATAGAACAATAAACGGTTGATTATTATTGTGTTTTGAAATCCCGTGCAGAGATGCAAGGGATTTTTTGGTACATCAGAATTTATAAATTTTATCTGATGTATAAGTGCAACTAAGGTATTCTCTTCGTTAAAGCTTGGCGAATGCCAAGTTTTCTTTATCGTAAGTTTTCAAGAAAACGTAATATTAGTACTATATCGGGGGAATGTTATAAAGGGATTACTGATGCAATTTACATTTTATGCAAATTAATGTCATCAAGCTAAGGGGTTAATCATGAGCGAATATATCGAATTGATGAAAGAAATTTTATCTCAGCCTATGGCTCCTGATTACGAATTGGTAAAGGAGATGAAGTGGCAGTTATGGGTTGTTTCATTAAATCACTGGTACTTCGATGATATAAGGAAATGGACCTGGTGGTTAAGCTTAGCCTTCACCGTTGTTCCTCTGTATATTTGGTGGAAGGTGGTAGATAAGAAAAGACTTTTGGAAATAGTTATCATAGGACTATTAGCAAATATAACTTCTTCATTTTTGGATATTGTCGGTTCAGAAGCAGTACTTTGGGGCTATCCCGATCGGTTATTTCCTAATCTTCCAAGAGTTCTGCCAGTCGATTTTACCGTTATCCCCGTAACTTATATGTTGATTTATCAATACTTTCCTACTTGGAAGCATTATATAATTGCAATCGTGAGTATGTCTCTTCTTTTTTCCTTTGTTGCAGAACCTATCCTTGTTGCAATTGGTTTATATGAAATATATTATTGGGAATATATCTACTCGTTTCCGATATATATTGCTATGGGTATTGTCATTAGGTGGCTAACGGATACATTCCGAAATATTTATTTACTTCACAATAAACATTGAGGTAGTTAAGCTCTATAGAATCCAAAACAAAACGTGCTACCCTGGCAAACAGGCATAGCACGTTTTTAATGCTCAATCCAATTTGGCGACCCCCAGGGCCAGATGTTCCCAGAGGAGTGCCTCCGTTTTCTCTATAAGTGCTTCCGAACACTTAACAACTAATATTACTTCTGCTTTTTTTCCCTTTATTACCCTTGTTCTTCTGTGAATCACTTTATATATGACATAATCAATAGCGAATCCTATAATAAATCCAGTAACAGCTCCAATCATTCCCCAAAAGATAGGACCCCATTCCAGCACAAAACCTACACTTGCTCCAATCACGGAAAATGCGGTTCCAATCGCTGCACCCTTGTCAAACAAGCTAATCCCGTCAGCTCTGTGGAGCGTATCAAATAAACGTCTTTCTTCTACTCGATTATCCAAAGAAACACAAAGAATATTTTCTCTTTTTACTCCCGCTTCTTCCAATGCAGAAATTGCTAGCTCTATATAACTTGAATGCTCAAAGATAGAAAAGACCTGCATTACTACACCTCATTTGACAAGTCTGGAAATTTCACACGATACTGTTGGTAAAGTTTTTTGAAGAATTTTTTCTGTTCACTTTCAAAGAGTTTGTTATTTTCCACAGTATTCACATAAGAGTCATAAATGGCAAACCCGATGTGAGATGGTATGAATAGAAACCACTGGGGATTTAGTGCCTGTGTCGCTTCTTGAATATTTCCAAGGAAGATCAGATGAACAGCAACTAGGAAATTGGAAAAATATATAAAGACAATCATAAAAACCATCGTGAATACAGCTGTAAGAACTCGATGTATGTATAGTTGTCCCAATCCTGGAGTGAACAGTGACCACAAAACAGCCATTGCTGGTCTTCTTTTATCCAAATAGTTAAGGACCAATGGTATAGGAATTAAAATCAGCATTTTCCCGTTCTGCCAATAGGAATACTTTGTTCATATCAACGGAGGTGCGATAGCTGTCCCATATTCCAAATACATAAACAGGGAGATAGAGAAGCATCCATTTTGGATCCAAAACTTCCTTCGCCATTTCCGGTCTGCCTGTAAAAGTATACATAATGCCCAAATTGATGTTTGCCATATTATTTACAAGGATTTCCCAAAGAAATAGTGCATAGCCCCTTAAATATTTTGACAAGAGAAGATGTCCAAACCCAGGAAAAGCAGCTGACCACCAGGCTATGATATATGGATTTCGTAAATGCAGCTGTGTTGTGCCAACAACACTGACATGGGCTTTAAACCTACGTTCATTGTTGGTTGATTTAAAATTATTCATAAGGAAGCCCCTCAATCTATGTTGCATTTAGGTCTTGTTATGTAAGGAATATTTCTATGTAAGTAAAGCAATGGTAGTAATATGTATTATGTTCCGAGATATGGTAAATATGCAATAACTCGCACAACAAAACCATCGGCCGTTGGTGCATTACACGTTGACTATGAGAGTTCTTGCAGAGATGCAAGGGCTTTTAGTAGTCGCTTACAAAGTTGTAAATAGTATCTTTTTATAATCGGAATTACTATTTTGAAAAAAATATCTCCTAACTATCCAAAGTTAGTTCATTCTTAAAACATGTCCAGATTATAGTTCACGAATATACCCATTCAGTATCAAATTCTTTGCATAACAGTATTGGTAGATCGGCCGAATGGCTTTCTGAAGGGGTCTCTGTTTATGAGGCGAATCAATTTAGAAACCCAAAAGATTTTAACTATATTAGGGAAAATCAGTTTTCTACTCTAAGTGAATTGAGTGATACTAATAATACAAAAGAGTATGATCTAGGGTATGTGGTCGTTGAATTTATCCAAGTAACATGGGGAATTGATGCATTAAATAATCTAATTAAAAGTGGCGGTAATGTATCTGCCACTTTAAAAATCTCTACGCAAGAATTCGAAAAAGAATGGAATCAATATATTAGAGAAAAATATTTGAAAAGTTAAATTCTTAAAAGTGATTCCCCAAGCCCTTACAAATCTGAAAGGGCTTTTGTTTTGGAATTATAAGGACTATTAAGGGCTTTGGAAGCTAGGTTTCTTTATATAGGGTTTACTATGATTGCCTATTTCTATAAGATAGGTATAGACGATATCCCGTAGGTTTGAGGGCCCGTAATAATTACAAACGTTATAAGAGGTGGAACGATGGAAAAGCTATACATATATAAGTATGATTCACCGATTGGTACACTTACGGTCGCTAGTGATGGACACGGTATTACTGGTCTATGGACTAAAAACGAGCCATTTATAGAAAACGACGATACAATCCAAGAAGTTACCGCAAAAGAACTAGCGATTTTCGAGCAGACAAGACGTTGGTTGGACGCGTATTTCGCCGGGAAAGATCCTGGTTTCATACCTCCAGTGAAAACAGAGGGAACTGAGTTTCGGGAATCTATATGGAAAATCCTTTGCGAGATTCCACATGGACAGGTTATAACCTATGGTGATATCGCTAAGAGAATAGCGCTACAAACGGGGAAAGCAAAAATGTCGTCCCAGGCGGTTGGTGGAGCAGTCGGCAGCAACCCTATTTCTATCATCATTCCTTGTCATCGAGTTGTTGGTAGAAAGGGAGCCCTGACAGGCTATGCTGGTGGGATTGATGTGAAAGCCCGTTTATTAGAAATTGAAGGTCATGATATGTGCAAATTTAATAATCAGCATCAGAAAGAAGGTTAGAAATATGAGAAGAAAAACTATTATTTTAGGGATGATTTTAATAGTAACACTAGCTGTGCTTATTACAGGTTGTTTTGCGAAAGATACCAAAGAGACAATTGCTACGCCAAAGTT
Source organism: Desulfuribacillus stibiiarsenatis (assembly GCF_001742305.1). NCBI lineage: Bacteria > Bacillati > Bacillota > Desulfuribacillia > Desulfuribacillales > Desulfuribacillaceae > Desulfuribacillus > Desulfuribacillus stibiiarsenatis. The sequence continues at coordinate 203,126 of NZ_MJAT01000001.1, forward strand.
CACACTAGAAAACTATCCGAAAGTAGACGGATCTACAGTTACAATACCTTTATCGGAAGCTGTTGCAGCGAAATTGACTGGCAGTACATTGGAGCAAGTTCGCCCATACATATTACACAATAAGACCCATGAAGCATATGTCAATTTAATCGAAAAGAAAGCAGATATTATTTTTGTTACAAGTCCTTCGGAAGACGAATTAGCTTTAGCGAAAGAGAAGGGAATTGAGTTAGAAGTGATTCCAATTGTCAGCGAAGCCTTTGTCTTTTTAACGCACCGAGATAATCCAGTAAAAGGTTTAACGCTAGAACAGGTGCAAGGCATTTACGCAGGAAAGATAACCAACTGGTCACAAGTTGGGGGGAGCGATTCTCCCATTATTGCGTACCAACGCCCTGTGAATTCTGGTAGTCAAACAGGATTTCTTGATCTTGTAATGAAGGATATCACACCTATGGAGCCGCCAAAAGAACAAGTGATAGCTGGCATGGGAGAGCTTATTGATACCGTAGCAGCCTATGATAATAAAGCGAATGCATTAGGCTATTCCTATTATTATTTTGTCATGGATATGTGGGGAAATGAGAGTGTCAAATTACTAGAAATAGACGGAGTCTATCCAGATTCAGAGTCAATCAGGACCGGTGCATATCCTGTGACAACAGCCTATTACGCTGTGATTCGAAGCGATGAAGCACAGGACAGTTCCGTAAGAAAAATGCTTGCATGGATTCTTTCTGAGGCTGGTCAAAATGTGGTAGAGGAGGCAGGGTATGTTAAGATTCAGTAAGCTTGTTGTTGTTCTAATTTCAACAGGAATGCTTTTAACAGCCTGCATATCGCCAAAGTCCACACCGCCGAACGCACAGCCAGTTTCTCAGTCTTCAGTAAACCCAGCATCTCAACCAAACAATATCGTTTCTCCTGTAGCTACCTCTTATGTGGTGGATAACTTGATCGAGATTGAGACAATTAATGAGACAACCGAGGAGAATCACCAAAGAAGTTATATTCAAATTCGTGGACTCAAGAATCAAGCCATAGAAAATAAAATTAATAAGCAGATTGAAGATTTGTACCGGCAAATGCTGGTATATGCTAGTGGGGAAAAAGTAGTTCCTTACCGAGGGGCGGCAGCGATTGCTACGCCAGATACGGAAGTTGATTATAGCTATTTATCAATATCTAGCGATTTTAATTCGAATCAAGTATTATCTGTTGTAGCGAGCCTATCGGGAGCTTATAAAAACCCTGAGGTGCATTTTGCAAATTTTTCTATGGTCGAGACATTGAACTTCAATCTTGTGACGGGGGATACCTTCGGACTCCAACAGGTTTTTGCCGATGATGTGAATGAATTAGAAATTGCAAACGAGGCAATCCTTGCGTACTTAAAACGCAGATCCCTTACGCCAGATTTTGATTTTGATTATTATGCCAATTTTGAATTAATTGCACCTTTCAGAGGAATAAAGCCAGATCAGAAGTTCTATTTAACGAATCATGGTGTGAATCTTGTAATTGACTATGATAATCCAGAATTTCATGTTGGATTGTCCCATGTAACTGTGACAATCCCGTATTACGAGTATGTAGCAATCACGGAACGTTTTATCGACCGCGAATATGGAACCGATTCGATTTATACACAAGATAGCTCGAGCGTACAAAGAAAGCGATTTCTCAATGATTTTCAGCATGAAGTGAAGCGCGAAAATCTATCCTATGAGAAAAATGGAGTACAGTGGTACGTAACAACTGGATATCCTCCGAATATATCAAATGAATTGGTAGAGTTTATTCATAAGTTAAAGGTACAGAAAGAAAATGAGGTAACAATTGAGAGTCATACTGAATCGCCAATGTATGCTGAATTGAATCTATATGCCTTTAGAATGGGGCCATATGTGAATATTTCTTATCATTTATATTATGCAATAGATGATAAACCATTGTGGCAAGAGAAAAACTATGTGTTCACCCATAATGGCCAACGCATCGAGCTTGAGGATTTATTTGTAGAAGGGTACGATTATCGAGGTGTTATGCAAAAGCATATGCTACAATCCATTAATAACTACGGCATGTCTATCAATATAGATACTGTTGACCTTGAGGATATTTCGTTTACCATCAATGATACACACGTATCGTTTGCAACGAGTGCTTACACCACTTATCAGAATGAAGTGGGTATGACGCCAATCCACTTTTCCGTTTCTTATGAAGAGTTTGGCTTTGAATTTTTGAAATTATTTTCTATGCAATAAATATACACATAATTTTTAGACGGATGCAGCTGACACCTGCTACACTAGTGGTAAATAACTAGTTGGAAGGTGTTGTGTATGAAGAAAAGTTTGTCAATATTATTTATTATTATTTCAATCTTGGCAGTAAATATTGTGTTCGCAGCAGAACCAGCACCAGCGAACGTAACCGTGCATGTAAACGGGAATAAAATTACTTTTGATCAAGAGCCAGTCATCGTAAGTGGTCGAACGCTAGTCCCGTTACGAGCAATCTTTGAATCATTAGGGGCTTCTCTCAATTGGAATGAACAAACGAAAACAATTACAGCTACTAAAGGAGCCGATAAGATTATATTAAAAGTTGGTAACCTCGTAGCAACAGTCAATAATAAGCAAACTCAACTGGAAGTTGAACCAATCGTTGTAAATGGTCGAACGCTCGTACCTGCGCGGTTTATTGCAGAATCATTTGGTATGGTGGTGGGCTGGGATGCATCAACACGGAAGATTAGTATCGATGCTAAGGCAGCACAATTGAATGCTGAAGGCTTGTTACAAGCAGGTTGCATAACTTGTCATGGAATAAACACTATTTATCAGCAACGTTCAAAAACGGAATGGCCTGAAATCATTAATCGTATGGTGGGTCGCAGTAGCTATCCTTGGAAACCAGAAGAGGTGAAAACGATCTCTGATTTCCTGATTAATACTTACGGAAAATAGGGATGACCAATTCGCAACTTGGTTGTAAATATCGATTGTGTTAATAAATTCTTAATATGAAACAAGGGTAAAAGCTATTGCGACGCAATAGCTTTTGTCATATACTGTAATTAGATAATTGTCTAATTATTTAAATGTTTAAAAACAAGGGGCACTATACGCTAAAGAAATCGCAATAAAGATTGTTGAAGAATGTTGATACTATGAGGTGAAAGGTATGAATGAAACGTTTAAAGCACTGTCGGACCCAACGAGACGAAGAATCCTTGAATTGCTCAGGGAAAGAAATATGACAGCAGGTGAAATTGCGGATAATTTTGATATGAGCAAGCCTTCCATCAGCCATCACTTAAGTATTTTGAAAAATGCAAATTTAGTTCTCGCTGACAAACAAGGACAGAACATTGAATATTCTTTAAATACCACAGCAGTTCAAGAAGTAACGAAATGGTTTTTTGATTTTCGAGACAGGGGGAAGGAATAATGAATATGAAAATTAACAAAGGGATTTGGTTCGTAATAGCTTTATCAATTGTAGGGACATTTGTGATATATCCTAGTTTGCCAGAGCAGATACCAGTGCACTGGAATGTAAAAGGTGAAATCGATCGATATTCTGATAAATGGTTTGCTATTGTGACCGCATCGTTTCCGATACTATTTGCAGCACTAATGATATTCTTGCCTAAGATTGATCCGCGAAGGGACTCGTATCAAAAGCATCAGAAAGCTTACGTTATTTTCATGAATGTTCTATTAGTTTTCTTTGTACTGCTTCATTGGGTTACCGTGGGAGTTTCATTAGGGTATGAAATAAATGTTGGGTTATTCATTGGATCTGCTGTCGGGGTTCTGTTCATTGTTATCGGGAATTATATGGGACAGATTCGACATAACTATTTTTTTGGAATCCGTACCCCGTGGACATTAGCCAATGAACAAGTGTGGTTTAAGACCCATAGAAGGGGTGGCTGGATTTTTATCATTGCAGGGATTCTTTTTATCATCAATGGATTCACTGGGAATGAAACGCTAATCATTGGATCGTTAATTTTCCTATTCACATCAATCGCATATATTACAGTCTATTCGTACCTTGAATTTCGTAAAATTGAGAAATAATCAAAGTCAACGACTTAAGCTTTTCAAACAGAATATTACTGTGAAGGAGAATCGTTTTGAAAAAATATAAGAAAGCTCTTGTGTTTACCGCACTCACATATGTAATAAGCTTTTTGTTCATTTACTCCTTTATATTAGGAGGGGGGCAATGGGGGACGTTATTCGCTACTGCTGTAGCAATAGTTTACATGGCAATTCCTATGATTGTCTCGATATTTTTACTAAAAATTGTTTATAAAGAGCCATTGAGGAAAAGCCTCGGCATTTCATTTCGCTGGAATCGTTGGTTTGTCGTCGCTTGGTTCCTGCCTATAATATTGGTATTTCTAACTTTAGGAGTCAGTATGCTAATACCTGGAATTGTCATTACCCCTGGTATGGAAGAGATGTTTGCCAAATATGAAGGTTTAATTCCTCCAGATCAATTAGAACTATTGAAGGAACAAATCGCTTCTTTACCAATACACGTATTCTGGTTTGGAATTTTGCAAGGACTAGTTGCCGGGATTACAGTGAATGCGGTAGCGGCATTTGGAGAGGAAGCTGGATGGCGTGGATTTCTCCAAAGAGAATTTGCAGATTTAGGTTTTTGGCAATCATCCTTGGTCATTGGCATCATTTGGGGATTTTGGCACGCACCATTGATACTACAGGGACATAATTATCCTGAACACCCCGTTGCAGGTGTATTTATGATGGTTGTCTTTACAGTCCTGTTATCGCCACTAATCAGTTATGTGCGATTAAAGGCACGCTCTGTCATTGCGGCTGCAATTATGCATGGTACTATAAATGGCACGGTTGCTTTAGCAGTCATTATGGTCAGCGGTGGTACTGATTTGCTCGTTGGTGTAACCGGATTAGCTGGTTTGGTTGCTCTGGGTTTTATGAATATAGTCTTATGGATTTACGATAGAAAATTTGCAAAAGAGCCAATTCAAGTAAAAGCATGTTAGTCATAATATATCCTTTGCTGCCTTTATATTACATCTAAATCATCATGATTATATACAAATCGTATATAATCATGTGATATAACGAGTCGGTTGACTCAGTCATGCTTGAGTGCAATGGTTCGGTACTCGTGAACGCATTAATCTTTGGTGGTTTCCATTTAGTTAAGAATTTCGATAGGGAAGCTTTTATTAATAAAATTGAAGAACTAGAATCAACAGTGTATACATCACGGTTGATAGACGCAGTCATTGCTGCGGATTTAGAGCGCAAGTGAATACGATGATAGAATCTGATGAAAATCTAGACTTTCAGGATTCGAACGGATGGACTTCTACACCACTTATGCTTGCAATTAAGCAAGGAAATAGAGACGTTGAATTATAAGAACCTATAAATAACGTTTTGCAGATTGTAGATATTGTGGCATAAATAGATAAACAGGCAGGTTGTAAAATAATACTGCTTGTCTGTGTTTATCTAGGTTAAAAATACTTGCATAAAAGTAAATTGCGTGGTATATTCTAAGTAGTAAGAAGAACATCACATTTTAAGAGGCTCAACCATTCTATTCGGTGTTATTTTAAGTAAAATAGCTACGTTTAGAACAAAATTTACAAGTTTACCTATTTATGTTAGTAAAGTTAGTGGTTTGTTAACTTTAGTAAGTGTTTAGTATTTAGGTTAGTTGATTAAATTTATTGGTTGAGTATCGAAAGAGCTTTGGTTAATTGTTTTGTAATACGATGCAGTTAGTTCTAGATTCAAGTTGGTGTTTTCTGAATTCGGTAAAAGCTTAGTAAGATTATCTGGATTTGAAAGTGGTTTACAGATTTATGAACCAAGCACCGATGGTTGAGCCTCTTAAGATGTGATCGGGAAAAGGTGTTAATTGTTGACGAAAGTTAACGATTAACACCTTTTGCTATGTCTACGAACTTTAGTTGTTGATGTACGGGGAAATTATAAAAAGCACTTCAATTTGTCCTTGCGAAGCTGTTTCATCGTGTATAATATAGATAGAATATAGAGTTAGAAAAGGAGAGTTTCAATGGATACAGTAGTAATTGTAGTTCTTGTGATATTAGTAGCCCTTAATACTGCAATCATAATAAAGCTTAGCAAGGACTCAGGACAGGCTAAAGCGATATCAGAATTAAAAGCACAATTAGATATCATTGGGAAGCAACAGGAACAGGCAGATCATAGAATTCGTCAGGAGTTCGCCAATAATCGGAATGAAAGTAGTACCAACCTTCGTCATATTCGCGAAGAGCTATCGAATCAATTGGGTAAATTGATAGATTCCAATGAACAAAAGCTAGAGAAAATGCGCGAAACAATTGAAGAGAAGCTAAAGCTATTGACGGAACAAATCAATCAAAATGCTTTTCAAAATAGAGAAGAATTGCAACGCTCTTTAGAAAAAATGCGCGAAACGATTGAAGGCAAGCTAAAAGCATTACAGGAAGACAACAGCCAAAAGCTTGAACAGATGCGTGCGACGGTAGATGAGAAATTACAATCGACCCTTGAGAAACGTCTAGGGGAATCGTTTAAGCAGGTAAGTGACCGTTTAGAACAGGTACATAAAGGGTTAGGGGAAATGCAATCCTTAGCAACTGGGGTAGGAGACCTTAAGAAAGTATTAACAAATGTTAAGAACCGTGGAATTCTTGGAGAAATTCAACTTGAGAACATTCTTGAGCAAATTCTAACGCCAGAGCAATATGAGAAGAATGCTGCGATGAAGAAGGGAAGTAGTGAACGCGTAGAGTTCGCCATTAAGCTACCAGGACCTGATGAAGATACCAATAATATTTGGCTTCCAATTGATTCGAAGTTTCCACTAGAAGATTACCAAAGGCTCGTGGATGCCTATGAACAGGCCAATCCATTGTTGATTGAAGAAGCGATGAAACAGCTGGAAACGACAATAAAGGGCTGTGCCAAGACTATTCGTGATAAATACATTGTTCCTCCAAGTACAACAGATTTCGCAATTATGTTCTTGCCAATAGAAGGTCTCTATGCGGAAGTATTAAGAAGAAATGGACTATTCGAGACGTTACAGCGAGATTTCAAAGTCATAGTCACAGGCCCGAACACATTAGCAGCCCTATTAAATAGCTTGCAAATGGGCTTTAGAACCCTTGCGATTCAAAAGCGTTCCAGTGAAGTATGGACGTTGTTGAGCGCAGTAAAGACGGAATTCGGTAACTTCGGTAAAATTCTTGATAAAACCCACAAGAAACTAATAGAAGCAAGTAATCAAATCGAGACGGCAAGCAGGAAAACGCGCACGATTGAGCGCAAACTTCGTCAGGTTGAGGAACTTCCAACATCAGAAGCAGCGGCACTATTAGGCAGTTCAGATGATTTAGAGGAGATTGAAGGGGATATTGCGTGAGAATAGGTTCTCGGGCAATTGTCATAGCACTTGAAGATTCATAACTGAGTATAATGTGAAAATGGAGGGGTGAGCGAAGGTGAATATCTCAAGAAAGCATATAGCTTTATTAGTGATGGTTACTACCATACCTATGATCTTAGGTTATATATTTACACAATATCCTGAAGTACACTGGAACGCTCCCGAATTCCATTATTATTATATTATTTTAAGTAGTATTGGGAGTCTTTTTGTAGGGATATTTGCATACAAAGAATACACAAAATCTCAGGATTTTAAGATATTTTTACTCAGTATAGGTTTTATAGGAATCACGATATTCTATAGCATGCACGGATTCGTTACTCCAGGAAAGTCAATCACCGATTTTGCGCAACACGCACACCATATTAATGCGTTTGTGTTCTTTGGTGACTTAAGTCGATATTGGATTGGTGTGTTTTTATTCTTTTTGGTAATGAGTACTAGAAATACGACGTATTCGTTCAACAAGTTAGCAATTTTTTTGATAGTTATACTGATACTGGTCAGTTTTTCTCTCGTAGCGGTACAATTTCCTGATATGATTCCAACAATCAAGGATGAAAACGGTCGCGATACTCACTATGCAGAGCTAATTAAGGTAGTTACCCTGGTACTTCTAGGTGTTGCTTGCACTCGGTTTTTAGATTCGTATCGTATATTAAATAACACACCAATTCTTACCCTTGTAATTGCTTGTATTCTGATTATGGAGACTGTTGTACTCTTTATGTTATCTACACCATGGAGTTTATTATGGTGGATGGCCCATAACTTGTACCTATTGAGTTTTGTCAGTGTTGGGTTTGGGTTATATATGAGCAATCATTGCTCCGAGAAAATTGAATATTTCAATATCCAAAGTCAAATAAATGACTATATTAATCAGTTGAATGAAAAGCAACAGGAATTACTAGATACGAATCAGAAACTGAATGAGTTGGCGAGGAAGGATCCACTTACTGGATTACCAAATCGTAATTATATCAATTATTACATGGGAGATATTTTGGCTCAGAAAAAGAAGGCGAATGCTCCAATTGCCATTTTATTTATCGATCTTGATGGATTCAAAAGCGTGAATGATCAACATGGTCATGATATTGGAGATAAACTTTTGAAGGCGGTAGCAGAGTTGTTGCAGACCTGCGTTCGCGCCAATGATATCGTTTCCCGACTCGGTGGCGATGAGTTTCTAGTGATTTTACAAGAAGTTTGTAATCGAAAAACGGTGGTAATTGTTACAGAACGAATCATGGAATCTCTTACACAGCCAATTCAAGTAGATAATAAGAACTGTACAATCGGGGCAAGTATCGGCATTAGTATGTATCCGCAAGACGGGGAGGAGTTTGAACAGCTCATCCGTAAAGCCGATGTTGCGATGTACTGGGTCAAGGAAAATGGGAAGAACGCCTATAGCTTTTATGGAGAAACAGTTAAATAGCGAAAAATGATTCTATGCATATTTAGCATCCTTTCTTTATACACTGGCTATAGAGAGGATTTGTTTTTTCTAGGAGGATTTCTATGAATCCAACGTTAGAGGACAGTGAATATGTAGTTGATTCAAAAACGTTTGCGATGAATCTTTTATTGTATTGGTTCAGAGTACAAGCTGTGATCACAAACCATAACTTACGCATTACTATGCCGACTTTATTATTATTAGTGGTTCCATACCGGAGAACACATCAGAAGATTTTAGTGAAAGATATTCAGAAAGTAGAGATGCAAGCAGTATTTATGGTTAAGCGATGTATGCTTGGAATCATCGTTGGATATTTTGCTTTCTTAATGAGTAGCTCTTCACTGATATTGTCCGTATTCTTGTGGTGTATGAGTTTTATATTAATCTTGAATTCCCGGCCTGTAGTAGTGGAAGTTTTGGGTGCAAAGCATGATATATTAAGGATTGAAGTCTGTTTTTATGAAAAGAGTCATATAAGGGATTTTTTGAAGAATATGAATCAAGAGGAAGACAATTTGATATCGTTTCATGAAAGCTTTAAAACAACACATGTTTTATAGCTTTTTTTTTAGATTTTTACTATGATGGAGATACTACATACATAAAGTACAGCATGAACTAACACACTAGTAAATGTGAGATAATTCACTGATAAGTTTTGGGAAATAGGGTATAAAGATAGTAGAAGGAAAAAAGTGTCTAGGGGGAAAACCAATGAGCGAACTAATTGATAACCATCAAGTAAGGAAAGAAAAATTAAAGAGCATCATTAAAAAGCTTCACCAAGGAGTATCTTTTGAGGAAGTAAAGAAAGAATTCCAACAGGAATTTGGTAGTGTTTCCACTGTTGAAATTGCTCAAATGGAGCAAGCGTTAATGGAAGAAGGCATGCCAGCAGAAGAAATTCGCAGATTGTGCGATGTTCATGCTGAGGTGTTCAAAGGTAGTATCGAAGACGTACATAAGCCGACGAAAAACTGGGACGCTGTTCCGGGCCACCCAATTCATACGTTTAAGTTAGAGAATAGAGAAATTGAGAAGGTCATACAAGCAGTAGAGTCGAAATTAGCAGAATATGAAAAGCAACCAACAAAGGATGCTGGATATCAATTATTAGAGCAGTTAAACTTACTTTGGGATATTGATAAGCATTATAGCCGTAAGGAAAATCTATTGTTCCCGTACATTGAACGTCATGGTGTCACAGGACCTGCAAAAGTTATGTGGGGCGCAGACGATGAGATTCGCGGTTTGATTAAAACGGCAATTAAAATGTTGAAACAGGATGACGAAGGAAACCGCACGGAAGTCATTGCTACCATCAAAGCAGCTATTGAGAAGATTGCAAGTATGATATTCAAGGAAGAAGATATTCTTTTCCAAACAGCCAGTAGATTTCTATCAGACGAAGAATGGTACAAAATTGCCGAAGAGAGCGATGAAATTGGTTATTGCTTAACTGCACCAGCAGCAAAATGGAAGCCTGCTTCTATCCAAGATACAGATGTGACGGCTGATGAGCAAGCTCCGAAAGGGTATATCAAGTTTGATACAGGAATTCTAACAGTTCAAGAAATTAGTGCGATTTTCAATCACTTACCGATTGATGTTACGTATATTGATAAAGATGATGTCGTAAAGTACTTTAGCCATGGACAAGAAAGAATTTTCATGAGAACAAAGGCGGTTATTGGACGTAACGTTTCTAACTGTCACCCACCGCACAGTGTTCATATCGTTGAGACATTAGTGAATGACTTCAAATCTGGTAAGAAAGATAGTGAAGACTTCTGGATTCCATTAGGAGAAATGTATGTCCTCATCCGTTATTTTGCAATCCGTGATGAAAAGGGCGAATACATGGGCGCATTGGAAGTTACACAGAATATTAAGCCATTACAAGCGATTACTGGACAGAAGAGATTATTAGCTGATTAAAGATAAATATAAAAATATAGGCAGCTAGGGAGTTTTTTTACATCCTTAGTTGTTTTTTATATGCCAAATTTTTTATATGCTAAGTTTTGTTTGAATGCTTAGTTTTTATATAATATTAAATTTCTATAAAATACACAAATCAGCAAAGGATAATTCGTACACTTGTGGAATATATAAGGAAGTCTATAAGTCTTGCTATACCTAATTTTTAAGTCTTCTTTAAGGTTCATAGACAATAATGGACATTGTAATTTGTATAAATGGCATTAGGGAGGCAATTATCACAGATGAAATTAAAGCTTAAGGTTGGTCAGAGAATTTTTATTGGATTCGGTGTATTATTATTGTTAATGGTAATTTCGGGGATTGTTACGTTCTATAACATGAACAAAATTGAGTCGCTGAATAATCAGATTCTAGACGTTAACTATCCGAGTGTAAAAGCAGCAGAGCGGGTCCTCTTTATTACGTTAAATAAAGGGATGGATTTAAGCGAGTTTTTAATGACTGGTGATGAAAAGTATCTGAAAAATTATCAAGATAGCAAACCAAATCTATTGGCGGCCTTAGACGAAGTAGAACGCTTAGCAATTGATGATTCCGAACGGGAGAATGTCGCAGCTTTACGGAAATTAATTGAGCAGTACGATCAAAAGGCTGAACAAGCGATTGATTTAAAACGCAAAGGCTTGGGAGTCATTGCATCTGATGTTATGGTGCAACAAGTAATGCCTGTGTATAGGAAGATTAAAGTAGACGTCGATGTGGCGATAGCAGCGAAGCAAGCGGATACGAAAGTCTATGAACAAGAAATATTGGATAGCATTAGTATCGCAGAAAATGTTTCCACAATACTTACCATTACGAGTTTGATATTTGCTGGGCTGATTTCATGGCTTGTTGGTATTAGTATTACAAGACCGATTGCAAAGCTTTCAGAAGTGGCGAAACTAGTGGCAAATGGAGACCTACGAAATACAGTAGATAGTCAAAATGAAGACGAGATTGGACAGCTATCGAAGACGTTTAACACGATGGTCGTAGACTTACGCTCGGTAGTGGGGAAGGTCATGGAAACTTCGGAGAAGTTATCTGCTACTAGCCAGGATTTGGCGGCATCGACAGAAGAGACGGCTGCTTCCACGGAAGAAGTTGCTAAGGTTGTTACGCAGCTTGCAGACGGTGCAAGTGACCAAGCGAAACACGTAGATGATACAGTATCGGTGATTAATCAATTGTCTGTAGGGGCCAAGCAAGTGGCTTCGAATGCGTCTAGTGTCAATCTTTCTGCACAGAATGCGAACGAAGCAGCAAAGCAGGGCGAGAGAAGCTCTAAGCTTGCAATGAAGAAAATGGAGCAGTTACAGGATAGTATTCGAAATATTGCCAATACAATTAGTGAATTAGGGGATAGTTCTAAGCAAGTAGGACAAATCATAGATGCAATTAAAGCTATCGCGAGTCAAACCAATTTATTAGCTCTAAATGCTGCTATCGAAGCAGCGAGAGCTGGTGAGCAAGGTAGAGGATTTGCTGTTGTAGCGGACGAAGTTAGAAAGCTGGCAGAAGAATCTAGTAATTCGGCAGACACAATTAACAATCTTATCATTGCGATTCAGAATGGAACGGATAGAGCTGTGCATGCCATGGGAAAAGGTACGCAAGAAGTAAGTGAAGGTGTGTCTACAGTGAAACAAGCAACAGACGCATTTGAACTGATTGTGCGTGAGATTGACTTAGTTGCACAGCAGATTGATCAAGTAACCACCGCAAGTCTTCAAATGGCATCAGGTAGTGAACAGGTGGTGCAAGTGATGGAGACGATTTCTAATGTTGCGACAGAAACGGCGGCAAGCGCAGAAGAGATTGCTGCGTCCACTGATGAACAGAACTCTGCCATTGAAGCGGTTGCCGAACGTGCTACTGATTTAGCGCATTTGGCCGAATCCTTACAGCAGGCTGTAGCAAGATTTAAGGTGTAATATCTATCGGATAACAAATTATATAGCGTTAAAATATTCAAGCTGGTATCTGTCTGAGGCAGATACCAGCTTTTTATCTCTTGAAAATTGTCTTTAGTAGCCTATGGGCGGTTGCTTAAGCCTTTCACCAAAATCCCTACGTTGTGCTTCATCATATCAACATAAGACTCTGCATTGCTTCCTTCTTTTCCAATAGCGTCGGTGTAAAGAGCGCCTGCGATTGGTACTTTCGTTTCATTTTCGATGGTTTTCATATAACGGGTATCAACAGTGGTCTCGATAAAAAGTGCAGGCAATTGCTTCTGGCGTACGATATCTACTACTCTGGAAATTTGTTGTGGTGTGCCTTCTTCGTGGGCGTTTAACTCCCAGATTCCGACCGTTTCAAATCCATACGCATCGCCAAAATACTTCAGTGCGTTCTCACTCATGACAATCACTCGATATGATTCAGGTATCTTTGCAATTTCATCCAAGGTCCAATGATGCAGTTCACTTAGTTGTTGGATATACTCTTGTGCATTATCGTATAGTACTCTTGCATATTCTCGCTTCTGTTCTGAAAGAGCGTAATAGATGGTTTCGACATACGATTTCACTAGTGTTGGATTTAACCAAGCATGCGGGTCTGGTTCCGTACTTCCTTCTAGAGGAATCGGGGTAATATCTTCTGCTGCGAATACAACTGGAGCATTGGAAACATTTTGTAATGTGCGCAGAATCATATTTTCTAAGCCAAGGCCATTGAGAATCACTACATCCGCATCGTTGATTTTTCTCATATCACTTGGGATCATCTCATAGTCTTCTGGACTTTCGCCGATTGGGACGAGGTATTCGACCGTTCCGAGATCCCCGACAATGTTACTTGTAATATCAGCTAATATGGAAGTACTCGTGACAATATACATTCCTTCTTTCGCTACTGTTTCACGATCAGGAGAGCATCCCCCAAGAAATGTAGTCAAGAACAATAATATAGTTAAGCCAAGGGCTAGAATCAGTACGCGACTGTTATATGGGAAAAGATTTTTAAAGATATCTTTCATTTGATTGTACTCCTTTTAGAAAATAGTTCCTTATGTTTTTGCAATTTGCATTTTTCGAGAACGCCATTTCTGGGTGATTAGCCCTTGTTTCGGTGAGAATAAGAAGCTTAATGCAAATAATGTGGATGCGACTAGTACGATTGATGCACCAGTTGCTATATCATAGATAAAAGAAAAATAAACGCCAACTACCGATGAAAATACACCAAATACACTGGATAACAGTATCATAATCGGTAGTCGATCTGTAAGTAAGTAAGCAGTGGCACCTGGTGTAATTAACATGGCAACAACTAAGATAATTCCGACAGTCTTTAAAGAAGCTACCGTCACTAACGAGAGCAATAGCATGAGTCCATAATGAATTAGATTGATTGGCAGCCCGATAGCCTGTGCCATTGTAGGATCAAATGTACTAAGAAGGAGCTGTTTATAGAATAGAGCGATAGAAATCAAAACAATAGCTCCAATGATCGCAATCATTAATAAATCGCTTTGAGAAACGGCTAACACATTGCCAAAGAGTATATGCCATAGATCGACACCTGTACCTCTACGCATCGTGATTAACACAACACCAAGAGCAAAGGCAGCAGTAAACATAATGCCAATGGCCGAGTCGTCCTTAAGCTTACTGTGGCGCGAGATGTATCCAATCCCTAGTGCTGTTAGAACTCCAGTGAACACTGCTCCAATGAAGAAATTCAACCCTAACATATAGGCGACTACAACCCCTGGAAGAACCGCGTGTGAGATGGCATCCCCCATCAGCGCCATGCCTCGTAGAATTATAAAGCAACCGATTACACCGCATATGATTCCAACTAGTACTCCGGCAATCATCGCATTCTGTAGATATTGATAACTACCAAGCGCTTCGATAAAAAACATCAATTGATCCATTAATGATTCACCACCAATAACCCGTTTCTATTTCCGAACGACGCTACTTTACCGTCATACGCTTCACGCAAGCAATCTACCTGGAATACTTCTTCGCTTTTTCCATAAGCAATTAAACGGTTTTTCAATAAAAGTAAGCTATCAAAATAGTTCTCTGCCTTACTGAGATCGTGATGTACAACAAATAGAGTTTTGCCCTGATCCCGGATATCTTTCAAAATCTCCATAATCATCGATTCTGAAACAGCGTCAATCCCGACAAATGGTTCATCAAGAAATAGAACACTTGCTTCTTGTGCCAATGCCCGCGCTATGAATACGCGCTGTTGTTGCCCACCAGACAATTGACCAATCTGGCGTTTGCGAAATTCGTTCATACCAACCAGTCTCAGACTTTTTGTCACAATATCTCGATCCTTTTGATTCGGCCAACCATACCATGAAATATGAGGGTGTCTACCCATCATAACAACGTCCTCTACAAGAACCGGGAAATCCATATCGATCGATGAACGTTGCGGTACATAAGCAAGTTGTTTCCGTACATTATCAACCGACTGATTCCAAAAAGAAACCGTCCCTGTGTCCGATGGTATGAATCCTATCATTGCTTTTATTAAAGTAGACTTACCAGCACCGTTGGGGCCAATGATTCCAATAATTTGTTTAGGGGTCACAGAGAATGTTATATTTTCAAACACTTTTTTTCCAAAATAAGAAACTGACAGATTATTTACCTTAATGACAGAATGTGCGCTCATCTAAGCCCTCCTCTCGAACAACATGTTCGATTGTAAAAAGTTAACCACGACTAAAACTTTGACAATAGTACTATATTACGCTTGAGTGGTTTTGGTGTTTGTCTTTTTATAAAGAAAATTAGAGTTCAGATGGAGTTTTACTCCAGCTGAACTCTAGTTGCACTTATTTCGCCTGTGCCCCTTGTGGGTAAAGCTTGGCAGCACTTATCTCCCACTTTAGAAGAGGGAGTATCAGTAAACGCCGCTGAGATAAAGTAGACAAATGGCATATCATACAGCAAATTAACATATTCTGTAGTATGAGGTGGCGTTCAGGGGTGATGATTTGGCTGACAAAGAGAAGTTCTTCACCGCAAGGGGTTATGAAATATCAGCAGATGAGGACACACTAACACCGAGTATGGAAGACTATATCGAGATGATTTATCGCCTTAGTGGTAACGTAGGGCATACTAGGACCCATGATTTGGCTAGTAGTTTAAACGTACAACCCCCATCGGTAACAAAAATGATTCAAAAGCTCAATGATAAGAACTTAATTGTGTATGAGAAGTATGGAAATATACAATTGACTGTGCAAGGACAGGAGCTAGGGAAATACTTTCTAGAACGGCATAACATTGTGAAAAATTTCCTCATAGTATTAGGTATAGAGGAAAATGTGCAGAAGCACGTCGAGCAAATCGAGCATTATATAGGCTGGAATACGTTTCAAGCATTCCAGACCTTCGTAGAATTTATGGAAGAAAATGAACATATCCAAAAACAATACATTACGTTTCGAAACAATCGGGAAAAGTTCTTACTTTCTGAAAAAAATACGTTATAATGGAATAGGGATCGTCTGAATAGGTAGGAGAGATCGAATGACTAGACAAACTATTATTCCTATTTCCATTTTTGTATTGTGTATGGTGTTACTTATGGGATGCGGAGGTGCGAAAATGGGAAATGAAGATACTAAACCAACAATGAGTGATGTTGATTATGAAATTATTGATATTGAAGAATTAGAACTTAAGGAAAAGGAAGAAATCGTTACTTGGTACGATGATGTATTCGACCAAGAAGGTGTTCATAGTATGGATGGAACCAAAGGTTTTAGTAAGTATACGTATATATTAATAGCAGACGGTGAAAAGGCGACTGGCGGCTACGCAATCCAAATTGAGTCTATGAAAGGTAACGAGGATGAAATTCGGATTGTTGCGAAGGTAAGAGAACCGCAAAAGGGTGAATTTGTAACACAAGCGTTTGGTTATCCGCATTTGCTTCTACGCATTAATCAAGATTCCAGGAAAATACTCCTTGAAAAACAGTAGCTTTCACGAGTATCATAGAATTAAGATTAAAGAATCAAGCGATTGACTCGTTTGATTCTTTTTCAATCACATAGGTGTTTCTACGACGATGTTCGTTGTAATTGAAATAAATAACTACATCAGGAGGAAATATGACTAACAGATTAAATATACAATTGCGCTTCTATCTTTTAGCTGCTTTTATAATGACAATCATTTTAATAGTTTCAGTTACTACGACGGAGGCGAATACAAACCGAGATATTCGTGTGTTTGTCGATGGAAAGTCCGTGCAATTTCCTGACGTAAAGCCTTATATTGACGTGAACAATCGAACTTTAGTACCGCTTAGGGCAGCAGGGGAAGCGGCTGGTGCTAGTGTCGAGTGGAATGGTTATCTAAACCAGGTAACATTAATGAAAGGTAACAGAACTGTGGTGCTAACAGCAAATTCCTCCATTTATACTGTCAATGGACAAGCGCTCATGATGGATACGTCAATGGTCTATAACAAGCCTTTAGGACGTAACTATGTTCCGCTTCGTTTTGTTATGGAAGGTTTAGGTGCGGAGATTGAATGGCAAATGGTAGATAAAACGGATGTAATCTACGCTTTCACGCTTTATCAATCACAGGATCTAAAGCAATCTATGAAAATCGATATTAATCATGCGGTGAAAAAAGAAAACCTATTAAACAATAAGAGTTTCCAAGATTTCCGTAAAATGCTTATAAGCTTACCTTCCCACCTTGGATCTGGGTCGAATGTTTTGAGCTATGTGCAATACTACCTTCAGGTGCCAAGCGATTTCTATAAGAATACGAGTATCGAGTACTTTAAGAATCAGCCTGTGTACACGCAGAAAATGGATAACGATTTAATTGAATATTTAGCGCGCTTTGAATATGCAGATAAGGTTTCCGTACTCACATATCATCATTTACTAAAAGCTAGCGAAAATACTAAATTTCAGAATAATAGTGCTGTAATTTCCGTAGAGAGTTTTGAAGAGCAAATGAAAGTTTTGCATGAAAATCGATACCAAGCGTATGATCTTGCTGTACTAGAGGACTATGTAAAAGGCAAAATCAAGCTGCCGAAGCATAGCGTGTTTATTACCTTTGATGATGGCTATTTAAGTAATTACGTGTATGCGTACCCAATTCTCAAAGCTTACGACTATAAGGCAACAATCTTTGTTGTAACAGGAATGCTGAACAGTTATCCTGATTCATTCAATGCCGATAAGTTGAATTTTATTAGCTGGCAAGAGCTGGACAAGCATAGAGATGTTTTCCGTATTGAAGGGCATACACATGATCTTCATAAGCTGACGAATAACGTGAGTCATCTCGTCTCTCAGCCAAGTGAAATTGTTAGAAATGATTTGTTACTAAGTAGACAACTAATAGACGGTAAGTACTTTGCCTACCCATACGGGCAAGTCGATGCCACTGTGATTAATCTATTGAAACAAACTGGCTATACTATGGCATTTACGAATCGCTTAGGAACGGTTAGTCCAGGGAATGATATATACGTGTTAAAGCGCTATGGAATATACCCAAATACAAGTGTCTATGATTTTAAAGGCTATGTAGGTATTCCTCAGTGGTAATAGATTTGTAGAAGTTGTAATAGTAGTTGTAGTAATAACTTAGGAAATAGAGAAATTAGAAAAATGTACTTGTCATACCTGAGATTGATTCAGTATAATAAAATAGCTGGTGGAAAAATAATGCTGCAACATCAGCTTGCGGGGCCTTAGCTCAGCTGGGAGAGCGCTTGGCTGGCAGCCAAGAGGTCAGGGGTTCGAGCCCCCTAGGCTCCACCAAATCGCAGAAATACGAACTTCGTTTAAGTTCGTATTTTTAATGTGTAGGAAAATAATTACTTTTTGAGGCATGAGTGTAGACAGAGAGAAATTAAAACTCATAATCGATCAAATATCGGATCAAGATGCGTTGGAAGTATATGACTTTGTCGCAAACTGCTTTAGATGAATTAGCTGGTATTCGTGCATATCCACCAGATGTCAAAGAATCTCCACCAATGATAAAGAACACGATTCTCGTAACGAGGGTCGTGTTTTTTGCAATAAATCAAAAAAGTAGTTAAAAATTTTAACTCGACAAAAAAAGACAAAATTCGGGCAAGGAATTATTGGTAGTTTGTCGAATGAGGTAAGATAATAATCAAATTTACTATAAATGGTTAATTTAGTGTGGGAGGGTGGTAATGTGAAAAAAGAAATAATAATTTTAACAAAATCAATAAAAAGAAATGAGTACTGTGTTGCGGGAATAGAAGTATCAACAGGAGAATGGATTAGAATTGTGTCAAATGATAGATCTTCTGAATATGCAATACTAAAGAAGCATATGAATTATGCAGATGGAACAGAAGCAGATATATTTGATGTTGTTGAAGTAGATTTCATTAAACCAGTAGGTACTGACATTCAGCCAGAAAACTGGTTACTCAATGATGCAATTAAATGGGTAAAACGCAGGAAATCTAATGTAAGTGAGATACTACAGTTGCATCCATTTGATACACCAAGCTATATTTTTTATAATACGTCTAATGCAATTACAAAAAGAGAAATTGATTTAAATAACCATCGCTCTTTGCTGTTGGTAAAAGTTTCGAATGCATCTGTGTTTATAAAGACTTATGAGCGCAAAAGATACAGTATATGCTTCTCATATAATGGAAATAGTTATAAATTTATCTCAATCACAGATATACCGATTCGTAGTAAATTTAATAACAAAATCGATGGTTTTTATAATCTTGGTGATAATATTTCTGTAGTTTTTAGCCTTGCGGATGAATACAAAGGTCAATATTATAAAATTGCTGCACAAATTTTATAATATTGATTTATCAGATTACATAAGTTGAACCTCAGGAGGATATTTGTTGGGATTAAAGTGCGTTTTCATATATAATAATCCTAAGAATAACTTAAAGGGGATTTTAAATTGAAAAAGCTTTATACTATAGGTCATTCTACTCATTCAAACGAATATTTTTTAACGTTATTAAAACAAAATCAAATAAATTGTGTCATTGATGTTAGAAGTATGCCTTATTCAAAATATGCGTCTCAATATAACAGAGACGAACTTAAGAAATATTTAAAGAACAATGGATTATTTTATATATTTATGGGTAAGGAATTTGGTGCACGTCAAACAGATAAATCGCTGTTTTCAAGTGACGGTTACGTAGATTTTGAAAAAGTAATTAAAACTCCTTCATTTAAAAATGGAATGGACAGGGTTTATGATGGATTACAAAAAGGGTTTAATATAGCTTTTATGTGTGCAGAAAAAGACCCAATGGATTGTCATAGAAATATTCTTGTAGCTAGAGCGTTTTATGTGCAAAATTGTCAAGTTGTTAACATTCTTAATGATGGAAGACTGGAGACTCAAGAAGAAGTTTATCAGAGGCTTTTAGATTATTATTTTCCCACTAGAGAACAAAGAACAATTATGGATTTTTTAGATGGGGAAAAATCAGAAAATGAATTAATACAAGAAGCATTACGCTTAAGAAATAAAAAGATTGCTTATAGCGAAGATGAGAGCGAGGCGGTGCCGTTAATATGAAGCTATTTACCATAGGTTTTACAAAGAAGCCTGCCAGTACATTTTTTGATTTGCTAAAAAACAATAATGTAAAGACGGTAATAGATATTAGACTTAATAATTATTCTCAGTTAGCGGGATTTGCAAAAGGGAACGATCTGAAATATTTTTTGAAAGAAATTTGTAATATTGATTATACTCACAACATTGATTTAGCACCAACAAAGGAAATATTAGATAATTATAAGACAAAGAAAATAATCTGGTCAGAATATGTAGATCAATTTACTGATCTTTTAGAAAACCGATATATGGCTGAGTATATCTCAAAAAATATTAGTGAATTTGAAAACGCGTGTTTGCTTTGTAGTGAACTGAAACCAGACAAATGTCATCGGAGCTTAGTAGCTGAATATATAAAAAAAAGTTATCAAGAATCAAATTTCGAAATTAAACATTTATAAAAATAAGGGTAGTGAAACTAACTCTAACGGGAGAGCGCTTGGCTGGCAGCCAAGAGGTCAGGGGTTCGAGCCCCCTAGGCTCTACCAAATACAATAAAAACACGGTTCTCAAATTAAGAGGATCGTGTTTTTTTAGATATTGAGAAAAGACATTTCTAATCTTTTTGAGGGTCAAGATTTTCAGAGTTGTTTAAAATTTGAATCGTATTTTTATTCTCTATGTTGATAGGTGAAAAAGTTTGTAATTTTTCTTTAGAGTATCTCTTTCTAAAGTACCATATCAAAAGATATATTCCTGCGATAATTTCCCAAGGATTTGGGCTTCTTAAAATATCATTACTTAAGCGACTCATTAGACTTCCTATTAGTATTACTATGCTTACAATGTGAAAATTTACAAATGCTAACCAGAGCCAGCTTACTAATATATTGATAATCTGGATAAATGCTAAGAAATGCTAAGAAATGCCTCATATAAACACCTCAATTGTTTATTATTAGCAATTACCTATTCTAGATTAATTATTCATTTTTATATATTGTATGTGCTGAAAAATAGCAGTTAGAAATCAAATTAACCAAAAGACTGTTTTTCATATGTGGTGGGATGTAATTTTTTATGATTTATTTATATATTTAAGTATTTCTAATTCAAGATATTGCATGAAAAGTAGTAAGGATCATATTTTAATTAAAACAAATAGAACTATATAATGCCATGCGGTCAAGTTCGCATGGCATCAGCCTTTTATCCTCGATTTTCCCATCATACTCATAGATGAATTGAGACTTTTTCAGTTACTCCCCTTTTTTCACTGCTAAAATAGTATAGATAGCATCATTAATTTTAGTCTTCTTCACAATTGTAAAACCAGTTGATGTCAATGCTTTTTCAAGATCCTTTGAGCCAATACGAATGGACATTGGTGGTCCTTCTACTATTAAGTCGTCCTTTTCGTACTCCAGACATAACAAGTGCCCCTCTATTTCTAGAACCTCAAATATATTTGAAAGTGCTTTAGTAAGAGAACTCACTTCGTGGAGTATTAAGGATGCCATAGCAAAATCAACACTATCATTATTAATACTTAAGTTTTCAATATATTCTGGAACAAGCTCAATATTAGTAAGTCCTTTTTCTTTAGCCTTTTCCTCTATAAAGCTGAGCATACGTCTATCAGGATCCATAGCGTATACTTTGCTAGATGTGCTTTCTGCCATGGGAATTGTAAAAAAGCCTGAGCCGGCACCGACATCGAGTAAAGTATGATTTTGTTGAATTGGCATCTGGCTAATAAGTGCTTCAGGTGGTATGAGGCGCTCCCGTTGCTTGCTTTCTAAAAAGGCAATTTTGTTTTTAAATATTTGATCCAGTTGGTTGTAATGATGCATGTGATTCATAATAATACCTCCTATAAAATATAATGCAGACTGTAAATATCTATAATTAAGCTAAAAAAATGAGCAGACACAACTGCTTATATTTCAAGCTCATTTTTTTACACAATGTCATAAATACGTTTTTCTTTAAGCTGATTCACCATTTTCTCTTCGGCGTCTCTCATGACCATTTCTATTTGACAAGTGCGATTATCGCCCATTTCACAAGTGAAAAGCGCTCCGCTACCTTCAATGGCTTGGATTACGTCATAAAAGCTTATTTCAGTCTTAGGTTTCCTAAGACTATAACCTCCATTTACTCCTGGTGTAGACTGAATAAGGTCAGCTTTGACTAATTGAGTTAGTATCTTGGACAGGTAGGTAGGTGATATATTCATGTGATTAGCTAACGGCTGAAGACTTAAATTGTCTTTTCCTTCTTGCTTAACGAAATAGGCCATTATATGCAAGGCATAATTCGTTGCTTTCGTATACTTCATAGTTGCCCTCGCCCTCAAGAAGATAACACAGACTGTATTTATCTATGATTATACAATGTAGGTTTTACTATGTCAATAAGATAATGCCTTTAGATAATTTCCCCTCAGTAAAAGGTACGCATGGCCCATATCATTGAGAAACGTGGATGATCTTTCGGTTTTCGGTGAAGGATGGCTGGTTTATATTTCAAGGCAACTGATAAACGAAACTATTTTACAAATTATGAAAATATTTGATAAAGAAAGGGTAATAGAATCAATACGTCGAATATCCTTAAATAGAATAGAATTTTGCAAGTTTATACCAGGATCGAATACTGTAATTACTGGGGGTGCATAGAAATTGTTTTCAGAGTGGATATGGCTAGGGATTACTATTTTATTCATTATTCTTGAAGTTGCCGTTACAAGTTTTTTGTTTATTTGGTTTGCAATAGGGGCGCTTGCTGCTTTCTTATTTAGCTTTTTTATTGATAATATGTGGATTCAAATAACGATATTTGTTGTCGTATCTACTGTTGCTATTTTTGTTACAAAACCCTATGTCAAAAAATTAAAGGTTGGTAATGTAAAGACAAACGTCGAAGGGCTTACTGGGCAGGAGTGCCTTGTTATCGAGACAATTGATAACTCGTTAGATCTAGGCAGGGTAAAACTAAGGGATGTTGATTGGAGAGCTGTATCGATTCGTGATGAAATTATTGAAAGCGGAGTTCGTGTTGTAATAGAGGAAGTCGAGGGGAATGTTTTAAAAGTTCGAAAAAAATAAACGATTGAGGGGAATCTGGATGGAAATACTATTAATTGTAATTTTGGTGTTTATTGTTATAACTGTGTCTAATGTTCGTATTGTTCCGCAAGCGAAATCCTATGTTATTGAAAGGCTAGGCGGCTATCATTCCACATGGGGAGTTGGCATTCATATTAAGATACCGCTAATTGATAGAATTGCCAATAAAGTATCACTAAAAGAACAAGCGATTGATTTTGCTCCACAGCCTGTAATTACTAGAGATAATGTAACGATGCAGATTGATACGGTAATTTTCTTTCAAATTACTGACCCAAAAGCGTATACATATGGAGTCGATAATCCAATTCGTGCACTAGAGAACTTATCTGCTACGACATTGCGTAATATTATTGGTGATATGGAATTAGATAGCACATTGACATCTAGGGATACTGTAAATGTAAAGATGAGAGCAATTTTGGACGATGCAACAAATCCATGGGGAATTAAAATCAATCGAGTAGAGCTGAAGAATATTATTCCTCCGCAAGAGATCCAAAAGGCTATGGAAAGACAAATGAAAGCTGAGCGAGAGCGCAGGGAGAAAATCATTCAAGCAGAAGGTGAGAAAATGTCGCTTGTATTAGTTGCGGAAGGCCAAAGAGCAGCAATGATTCTCGATGCCGAAGGTAAAAAGCTTTCTATGATTTTGGATGCGGAAGGAAAAAAGGAAGCAGCTATTCGTGAAGCTGAAGGGGAAGCACAGGCAATTTTAACCGTTCAAGAGGCTACAGCTAAAGGGTTACAAATGATTAAAAATGTGCAAGCAGATGAAAGTTTATTAAGACTTAAGAGTCTTGAAACCTTTGCTGCTGTTGCAGATGGTCAGGCGACGAAGATTATCATACCTTCTGAAATTCAAAACATGGCTGGATTACTGACGAGTCTTACTGAGGTAGCTAAAGATAAAAAATAGTTTGTTTATTTACACAGAAGACGAAAGGAAAGCCATGTTCTTTTATGGAACATGGCTTTCCTTTTTATTCATAATTTGACTTTTCATCAATCAAAACGCCTTTTTCATTTACTTCTTGTAATACGTGGATTTGGTTTTCTTTGCAATCAATCATACCACCCGAGTATCCAAAAGGAGTAGACTGAATACCACAGCTTGGACTACCATCAATCCCAACGATCGCTTCTTACTTATCTTCATTCTCGTTCATCCTTATCAAGTGAGATGTTGAATGATTTTCATGCATGATTGTTATTTTTTGTGCGTATTTAATGCATTTTTGATAAAAGATAAATTATAAATGTCGTTAAATGGATACGTTACTATTCGTGCAACTTATACTGTTATAACTAATATTTACAAGTCAAGAGGAAATAGTAAGTTCATTAAAAGCATTGATTTATTGGTCAAATACATAAAAAGAGTTTAATATATGTCTCAAAGGTATATAAATACAGGGCTAATTCTAAAAGGAGGGGTTTATGTGTTAAAACTAATAATTGAAGCGGATTGCGGTAATTCCCCGGAAAAAGTGTTCCTTAAAGAATTTAATATTGCATTTGCAAAGGGTGATAGTAGCTTTATCATTGATAATGTTAGTGAAGATATAACATGGAACTTTATTGGAAATATGCTGATTCAAGGGAAGGACGAACTTGCGAAAGCATTTGAGGACATGAAAAACGATATAATAGAGGAATTCACTATAAATAGTATTATTGCCGATGGAACAGAAGGGGCTGTAAATGGTTTGTTGAAAATGGAAGATGGAAGAATCATTGCTTTCTGTGACATTTACAAGTTTTGCAGTGCTAAAGGTTCTTGTATAAAATCAATTACATCCTATGTAATTGAAATAAAAGAGTAAACAGAAGGGGGTAAATATTGTGCAAAAGATAGTTCCGCATTTATGGTTTGACAAAGAAGCGGCTGAGGCGGCGACATGGTATGTAAGCTTGTTTGAGGATTCGAGTATCATTGGCATTACTACGCTTCCAGACACCCCATCAGGTGATACTGAGATTGTTGACTTTAAACTTGCAAATTTTAGATTTTCAGCGATTAGTGCAGGTCCATATTTTACTTTGAATCCATCCGTTTCTCTAATGATAGCTTGTGGTACTAGTGAAGAAGTGGATAGACTTCATGAGAATCTAAGTGCTGGCGGGAAAGAACTCATGCCTTTAGATGAGTATCCTTTCAGTAAAAGGTATGCATGGATAGAAGATAAATATGGTCTCAACTGGCAGATAATGTTAGTTGGAAATACAGATGAACATCAAAGAATAAGACCAGCACTTCTATTTTCAGGAGATGCATGTGGAAAAGCAGAGGAAGCCATTAACTATTATGTTTCGACCTTTAAAGAAGCGAATAAAGGCTTCATAAATCACTATGCTCCAGAAGAAGCAATGGATAAAAGGGCAAAAGTAAACTATGGAGAAGTAAATCTCTATGGAACTCAATTCATAGTTATGGATCATGGCTATGGTGCTGATTTTACCTTCAATGAAGCTTTCTCGTTCATGGTACTTTGCGAAAATCAAGAAGAAATAGATTATTATTGGGATAAGCTTTCCTTTGTCCCCGAAGCTGAACAGTGCGGGTGGATCAAAGATCAATTTGGACTATCTTGGCAGATTGTACCTGCTAATTTTAACGAAGTTCTAATGAAAGGCACGAAAGAAGAAGTAAAACGTGTGACAGAGGCATTTCTGAAAATGAAGAAGTTTGATCTGGCTGCACTTGAAAAGGCAAGATTAGGGTAGATTATATGGACACGATTCTCATGAAGAGAGTCGTGTTTTTTCATATATTTATTTTTTTGTTTACATACAAAATGCAAATTGCTATACTAAAAAATAGTTGAGTATTTGAAGATTTATTCAAATACTCAACTGCACTCAAAAAATACTTAAAACCAATGAACTTACTTAAAAGTTGTAAGCACACTAGGAGGAATACTGTGGATAAGAATCAAGTAATTAATTGTTCTCATGATCATAAGTGTCTAGATGGTCATAGCTGCTCTCATGATAACAAATGTTCCAGTGAACAGGCGCTTCATGCTGTAATTAAGGATATGCCTGATGATGTTTTTTTCCTTCGTTTAGAGGAATTATTCAAAGCTATGGGTAGTCAAACACGACTAAAAATTATTTATTCATTAATGGGAGCTAAGGAGTTATGTGTTGAACATTTGGCGGAAACGGTCAACATGAGTGTCTCTGCGATATCCCATCAGCTACGGGGACTTCGCCAATTGCGCTTGGTCAAAGCTAGAAAAGAAGCCCAAAGTGTGTACTACTCTTTGGATGATGACCATGTAGCATTACTATTTGATACAGCGCGTTCACATTTATCTGAGGAGGAAGGTTGCTAGTGAAACAATTTTATACAGAGCATTTGCGAGACTTTAATATAGCTATTATTACTGCAATTTTGATAATTCTTTCTATAACCGACTTGCTTCCGGAAATATTTCTTATAGACACGGCACTTATTGCAGCGCTTATCGGTGGGTTTCCAATCTATAGTAGTGCGGTTCGTGCTTTATTATTTCAGCGAAAAACAAAGATTGGCCTTTTAGTTACGATTGCCATGATAGCAGCAATCTCCATTGGGGAGTATCTAGCGGCTGCGGAAGTGGCGTTCATTATGATTATTGGTGAATTGCTAGAAACATATTCGGTCAGAAAGTCCGCGAAAGCCTTAGAACACTTGTTACATATAGTACCAACGGAAGCAAGAAAGGTAAGCGCGATTCACGATTCCGCAGAGACTATCATATCTACTAATGAAATTAAAATAGGAGATATATTACTTGTAAAACCCGGGGAACGAATTCCTGCCGATGGCTCCGTAGTCGCGGGCAATACATTTGTAGATGAATCTCCCCTTACAGGTGAATCAAAGTCTGTTGAGAAATGTATAGGAGAATCTGTTTTTGGCGGCAGCTTAAACCAGAGTCAAGCCATCTACGTACAGGTAGATAAAGTAGGGGAAGACTCCCTGATTGGTCGAGTGTTGCAGCTTGTGAAGAAGGCCCAAGAAGAAAAAGCGCCTATCCAAAGAATCATAGATCGCGTGGCAAGTTGGTTTGTACCTATGAGTGTAACGATAGCAGCAATCGTTTTTTTGGTCACACAAGATATAGTTCGTGCGGTAACAGTGTTAATAGTTTTCTGCCCGTGCGGGATGCTTTTAAGTACTCCTACTGCTGTCATGACGGCTGTAGGTAGGGGAGCGCAACTTGGTATTTTAATCAAGGGAGCACAGGCACTGGAATCGATCAGTAAAGTGAAGACGATTATATTTGATAAAACGGGTACCCTTACGAAAGGCGAACCTGAGGTTATTGATATTGTGGTAACAGACTCAGAGTGGAATCAGAAACGTTTATATGAGGTAGCAGCGAGTCTAGAAGGATTTTCTGAGCATCATATAGCAAAGGCAATTACAAAAGCGGCTACGAAGAATGGCATCACTTGGGAACTAGCGAGTGAGTGGGAAACTGTAGCAGGAATTGGAATGGAAGGAACAGTAAATGGTGTAAAAGTATTTATAGGTAATGAAAAAGTATTGGAACATCTCCAAGAGGAAATACCAAAGACTGCGATAGATACGCGGAAAATTTGGGATGATACAGGACACACGACAATCTATATCGTTCATAAGGATAAACTCGTTGGAATGATTGCAATCGACGATCCTATCCGAGAAAATGCTCTAGCTACGGTGCGAGAATTAAGAAAAGCAAAGATACAAGACATTCGAATGGCCACAGGTGACAATGAATATGTGGCAAAGAGAATTGCTACTAGATTAGAAATCGGAAATGTATATGCCTCTTTACTGCCAGGTCAGAAATTAGACCTTGTAAAGGAGCTTCAGAAGAGTGGACACAAAGTGCTAATGGTTGGCGATGGAATTAATGATGCTCCTGCACTGATGCAAGCAGATGTTGGAGTAGCCATGGGGAAAACGGGAACGGATGTGGCAATTGAAGCAGCGGATATAGCCCTTCTTTCAGACTCGATTGACAAAATTCCACAGGCTATTCAATTAAGTAAACGTACGGTAAATACTATTAAAACAAATCTCTGGCTGGCGAATGGCATTAACGTACTTGCATTAATCGCAGCGGCGTATGGGTGGATTGGTCCTGTAATGGCAGCTATTGTTCATAACTTCGGTGCTATCATCGTTGTATTAAATTCATTACGTCTGTATCGATTCCATAGACAGAAAAAACAAGATCATTCTATTATTGAGCAAGAATTGATAATTGGACGAACATAAAATATTACAAAGAGTCAAGTCGCTTTTTTCAATCTGAATGAGTGATTCTTACAGATCAAGTGAAAAGTATGAAGTGGCGGGCTTGGGGGATAATAACGACTAGAGTAGTTGAAATTTCGCTTTACTGCTCCAACATGCTAAGATATCAAAAAAGCTATAGTCATTTAACACAACGAAGGAGGAATAAGCGATGAAGAAATATTGTTTATTAGTACTCATTGTTTTGCTAGGCATATCATTATTTACAGGCTGTAGTTGGGGCAAGAGCGACAATAATGTAAAGACGCCTGACACACCAAACAATCCAAGTACACCAAATACACCTGAGACGCCAAATACACCAAATACTCCAGAAACACCAGCGACAAAAACGGTCACCATCTATTATGTCAACGTTGAATATGCTTTGACAGGAAATGAAGATTTGAAATCAGTTTTACCAGTAGAGAGACAGATAACTATAGGTAATAAGGCTATTGAGGAATTGATTGTTGAGGAACTTCAAAAAAAACCTATAGAACAAGGGTTGGCAACAGAGCTTGAGCGGCTTACAATATTGAATGTCTATACCGAAGGGGATACAGCGTTTGTTAACTTTTCTGAACAAAATCTGAATGGTGGATCCCTTCAAGAGAGTTTAGCTCTTAGTCAGCTTGTAAGTTCATTAACAGCATTAGAAGCAATTAATCAAGTGCAGATTCTTGTGAATGGAAATGTCACGGAAACGTTTATGGGACATATTTCAATTGAAGAGCCACTGAGGAACGAGTAAAAACAGGAAAGCGCCATTAGGTGCTTTCCTGTTTTATTCAAATCAATTAAAGAATTATAAGAGGGGCAAAATTTTTATATAGTCCTATAATGCTATTTGTGGTAATGTATAACTTAGTTTTAACTACGGTCGATTACCGCACTCATTGTTTGACGTAATGGGGGAGCAACATGATATTGAACCTAAATGAGTTTCTGATGGCAGTATCCAAAGCTTTAGATTTCATAGAAGAAGATTTATTCGGTGTACCTACAAATCACTCCAAGAGGATTACATTGATAGCGTTGAAAATTGGGAAAGCTTTCGATATGACACAAGAGGAGCTCTATGATTTAGCTTCAATGTCATTATTACATGACAATGGGGCAAGTCTGAAGATTCTACACGATAATCTTCGCGGCAACCAAAAAGAAAAAATTATATCAATAGAAAGCATGCAAGAACACTGTATAATTGGTGAGGAAAATGTAAGAAGTTTTCCTTTTCTAACGAAGCCTATAAATGTGATTAAATATCATCATGAGCATTATGATGGATCAGGATTTTTCGGTTTGTCAGGAGCGGATATTCCTTTGATGTCTCAGATTATCCGCTTAGCAGATCAATTGGACTTAACTCTCAACTTACCGGAAGTGGCTGAGTCCCAATCTCAGATTTCAGATATCATAAGATATTTAGTAAAGCATAAGGGAACAATCTTTTCGCCAGTTGTAGTAGAGGCTGCAGAGGATTGTATGTCCTTCTCTGTTTTTTGGGACGAGCTAAAAGATGAGTCTATAGACCAAGCTTTGGCCGATCTTACACCTGCCTTTTACATAGACTACGACTATAAGAAAGTTCGTGACATAACAAAAACATTTTCAAAGGTTATAGATGCGAAGACTGCTTTTACACAGTTTCACTCAAGCTCATTAGCAAAGAGACTAGAGATAATGGTTAATAATTATTATGAGATGGATTCTGAAACAGTTGAGCAGCTACTGATTGCTGCGGACCTCCATGATTTGGGGAAACTAGCAATTAATAATAAAATATTAGATAAACCAAGCGCGTTGAGCGCTGAAGAGTTTTTAGAAATACAAAGACACCCTCAAATTGGATATATATGTTTACAGCAAATAAAAGGCTTTGAAAAGATTTCAGAATGGGTGCACAATCATCACGAAAAACTAGATGGTACTGGTTATCCACGCGGTATCAATCAAGATAGCCTAGATTTCCCCTCACGCTTATTAGCTTGCGTGGACATCTATCAGGCTATTAGGGAAGAACGACCGTACCGCCCAGCAATGAGTCATGAGCAAACAATGGATATCCTTGCTGGTCTCGTTGCAGATCATAAAATAGATAGGAATATAGTCAATGACATTGACAAGGTATTTGGTTAATTGCGATGAGGGGAACTGACAGTTAAATGTCGGTTCTTTTCTTATTGCTCAGGGTGATTGAATACAAGGATATGTGATTTCATGATATGATAAATATAGGATGTGCAAGTGCTCGTGCAAAATCGAATAAACTTTAATAGAAAGGAACTACATATGACAGCAAAAAAACACCCTGATTATAAAGGGGAAGTGAATCGCCTAGAGTTAACGAAAGAATACATTGATAAGACATTAGATGCAACAGAGACGTACCAAAAAATTTACAGTGATAATATTAAAGAGGCTATGATTGAGCTTGACTATCTCGACAGCTCGCAAAGCTATATTAACATCTTAATTAACAATAAGTTTATGGAAATGGCAGAGAAGAACTTTGAAAGCCTGACGAAATCAAGGAATAAACCATACTTTGCGCGGATTGATATCAAACAACAGACGAAAGATTTGGATCAATTTTACATTGGCAAGACATCTTTATTTAAAGCTGAGGATGGTACGCCACTAATTATTGATTGGCGATCACCAATTGCCAACCTGTATTATGAGAGTAGGCTGGGGGAAACCTCTTATGAGGCAGAAGGGCAAACACAACAGGGCGAACTAATACTTAAAAGACAATACACCATAGAGAACGGACAACTTGTCGATATATTAGATATCGACATTACGACTAACGATACTTTTTTACAAGCATCATTAGAAGCGCACGCTGACCAGCGATTAAAGGACATCGCCTCGACCATACAAGCGGAACAAAATCGCGTGATTCGCGCGGATATGGGAAAACCGCTTATTGTGCAGGGAGTAGCGGGTAGTGGGAAAACAACAATTGCGCTACATCGAATCGCCTATTTCATCTATACATACGAGAAAACCTTTAAACCTGAAAACTTGATGATTATGGCACCAAATCGTCTGTTTATCAATTATATATCTGAAGTTTTGCCGGAATTAGGGGTCGAGCGGGTAAAGCAAACGACATTTATTGACTTCATGGTAGAGGTTCTAGGTAATAAATACAAGATGATTGATCCTACGAATACCCTGATAGATATAATTCATAGAACAGGTCATGACGGTTCCAATAAGGATATCGAGTCGATACTTTGGACTATACGCTTTAAAGGCTCAATGGATTTTAAGGGATTGTTGGACGAGTATGTGAAAGACATAGAAACACAGTTTATACCAAAAGGCGACTGTTCCTTAGTTGGATACACAGTTATGTCAG
Organism: Desulfuribacillus stibiiarsenatis; assembly: GCF_001742305.1. Classification (NCBI taxonomy): domain Bacteria; kingdom Bacillati; phylum Bacillota; class Desulfuribacillia; order Desulfuribacillales; family Desulfuribacillaceae; genus Desulfuribacillus; species Desulfuribacillus stibiiarsenatis. Next base: position 235,401 of record NZ_MJAT01000001.1, read on the forward strand.
AAACAGATATACGGGAAATGTTTACGAAAGATCTTAACTATTTGCCTGTATATAAGAGGGTGAAACTACTCAAAGCCAAATTATCAAAACAATTAAAACAGGTAGAGAAGGACTTGTTAAAAGAAATTGAAGAATTCTATGACCAAAAGATTGATCGACTCAGAGTGCAGGTGGAGGCAACAGAAAAGAGAAGGCTGAAAATTGTTTCTCTCCTTGATAGAAAAGAAGAAAAGCTCGAAACAGTGAAAAAGGCAGCGAAGGTCGCTGTAAAAAAATACATCGATAGACTTCCGAAGTTAAATGTATTCGAATATTACAATAAGCTCATGGTGGAAGAAGGTTTATTTGAGTTATATTTCAGTCGTCATTTAGGTCAAGCGGCACCGTTAGCGAATACGAATACTTTATGCGTACAAACAGCTAAACTTTTAAAAGAAAAGAAAATTACAGTGGATGATTATGCACCTATTGTGTATATCAAGTCAAAATTATTTGGATTTGATGAAAATATTACCGTCAAAGGGCTTATTGTTGATGAAGCTCAGGATTTTAGCGTGTTTCAATATTATGTCTTAAAGCATATTTTGATGACGAATGTCTTTACATTATTAGGTGATCTATCGCAGGGGATACATTCGTATCGAGGAATCAATGACTGGGATGAGTTACGGGAGCATGTCTTTGGACGTGAGAATAGCACGTACTTAACTCTTGTACAAAGCTATCGAACGACAATTGAAGTAATGAATTTAGCAAATAGAGTAATCCGAAAATTGAACAATCCGAACATCGTATTAGCGCAGCCTGTCATTCGTCATGGACAAAGGCCTGAAATCAAAGAGTTTGCCGAGAAATTAGACTTACTCAAGACGCTACATAATACAATAATAGAATTGAAGAAAGAGAATTTTAAATCCATTGCAATGATTTGTAAAACGAAGCAAGAGTGTGTGCTTGTGCAAAAATATCTATCGAAACATGCAAAGATAGAAACTAAAATTTTAGATGAAAAAGAAGAGAACTATGAAGCAGATGTTGTAATTGTTCCTTCATATTTTGTGAAGGGGCTAGAGTTTGATGTCTCCATCATCATCAATATTGAGGAGAAGTACGAGGATATAGAACTAGATATTAAGTTGTTATATGTAGCTCTGACAAGGCCTCTACACAGATTATATATGTATCACTTACCAAACATGATGCCATTACTATCCTAGTTTATTCTATTAAGAAGGAATCTACTCAATAATAAAAAGACACATGAGATACCTATAAAACGGGTTCATGTGTCTTGTATTTATTTCACGATCATAACAGGACAATTAGCCCCTTTTGCCACTTTATGACTGACACTGCCTAACATTAACTCTTGTAAGCCATTAAGGCCACGACTTCCAATCACAACTACATCGAAGTTGTTTTCATTGGCATATTCTATGATGGTAGGTGCTGGCTCACCTCTTAAGAACTTTATCTCATATGTAATACCAGCTTCAGTTGCTTTATTGATTGTATCTTTAAGACGTTCTTTGCGCTTTTCTAATACCCCAAAATTATCTAGCTGTTGCAATGCATCCGCTTTCGAGGTTTTACTGTCCACTACGTTCACAACTTCTACAATAGAATTCTCAGTTAATTTTGCCAAGGCGATTGCTCGATCGGCAGCTCTGAGAGAGTGTTTCGAACCGTCAGCTGCTAGTAATATCTTTTTATACATAGTAACGTCCTCCTCTATGGCAAGTTTGGCCATCTGTCCTCAAAAATATCATACATGATAATGGTAAGTTATGAAAGCAATTTGGGAAAAATACTAAGGAATATCTATAGAAACAATTTTGTTAAATAAAAAGCATTATGGAGTCTCATAGAGAACACAAAAGTATACGGTAGGTGACATGTGATAACGGAATTTTGTATCATGTTCATTCAATGATAAAATAGACTCTTATTGATTACGGATGCTATACCTAGAGTCAAGAGAAAGAGGCATGAATCCAATCAAAATTTAGAAAAGAGGTGGTAGCTTGAATATTCAAGCAATACGTAATGAATGGTTTAGCAATATTAAAGGAGACACACTAGCAGGAATGGTAGTAGCACTGGCATTGATTCCAGAAGCTATCGCCTTCTCTATCATCGCGGGATTAGACCCAATGGTAGGATTGTACGCTTCTTTTAGTATCGCCGTTGTAATTGCCTTTATTGGCGGGCGCCCTGGAATGATTTCGGCGGCCACGGGAGCAATGGCGTTGGTCATGATTACTTTAGTAGCAGATTACGGTTTACAGTACTTATTAGCAGCAACAGTTCTAACAGGTGTCATTCAAATCTTGTTCGGTGTATTTAAACTGGCGAAATACATGAAATTTATTCCAAGGTCTGTTATGGTTGGCTTTGTAAATGCGTTAGCGATCCTAATTTTCATGGCGCAGTTAGAGAATTTCGTAGACGTAACTTGGGTAATGTACGCGTTGGTTGCACTGACTCTTACAATCATTTATATATTGCCTAGACTTACGAATGCAATCCCTTCCACATTAGTCGCAATTGTTGCCGTAACAGCAATTGCCATTTATGGTGACTTAGGAGTTAGTACGGTGGGGGATATGGGTGCTTTACCTAGCACATTACCTGTGTTCTTAATTCCTTCTATCCCATTAACCATCGAAACGCTAATGATTATTTTGCCATTTTCTCTTGCTTTGGCAGTAGTTGGCTTACTGGAATCTTTACTGACAGCTCAAATCGTTGATGATATGACGGATACAGATAGCGACAAGAATAAAGAGAGCCGTGGACAGGGTATCGCAAACGTTGTGACAGGGTTCTTCGGTGGAATGGCAGGTTGCGCGATGATTGGTCAATCGGTAATTAACGTCAAGTCCGGTGGCAGAGGACGTCTATCCTCACTAGTGGCTGGAATATTTTTGATGTTCTTAATACTTGTACTTGGTTCTGTTGTGGTGGAAATCCCGATGGCTGCCCTTACGGGTGTCATGTTCATGGTCGCAATCGGGACTTTCGATTGGAACTCGCTTAAGACCTTGCATATGGTCCCAAGAACGGATGCAACTGTAATGGTGATAACAGTATTTACCGTAGTGTTTACTCATAACTTAGCAATTGGTGTATTAACTGGTGTTGTGCTAAGTGCATTGTTCTTCGGAGCTAAGATTTCTAAAGTTAAGGTCACTTCAGCCCTTTCTTCTGACAAACAAAAGAAAACTTATTATGTGGAAGGGCAGTTATTCTTCGTTTCTGTTACAGACTTTGTAGATTCCTTTGATTTCAAAGATGATGTTATGGAAATTGAAATTGACTTTACGCGCGCTCATCTATGGGATGACTCAGCCATTGGAGCAATAGATAAGGTAGAAACGAAATATGAACAAAATGGAGTGACTGTTACCCTTACCGGAATGAACAAGGAAAGCTCATTGTTGATGGACCGTATTGGTGGACTTTCTAAGAAATCAGGTCATTAAAAATTTATGATAAAGCGAACTTTATTCAGATGGAGATTAAATCTTCACCTGATTCTTAAGAGACTTATTTCAAGGATGATAATAATAAGTAAGGAGGGCTATTCATGTTTCAAAACATTTTGCTAGCGGCAGATGGATCTGATCACTCCGTTCGTGCAGCGGAACATGCTGTTCGATTAATTGCAGATAGGGAAAACGCTTTTGTTACAGTTGTATATGCAGTTGACGGCTCAACATCAAAGTATGATGTTCTGCATAACAAAGACAAGATTGAAATCTCTATAAAACGTAAAGAGAAGCTCAAAGGGGTAATCGAGATTTTAGAAGCTGCCAACGTGAAGTACGATAGTAAGATTCTGCACGGTGAGCCAGGAGAGGCAATCGTTGAATTTGCCAACAAGAACAGATTTGATTGTCTTGTCATTGGAAGTAGAGGACTCAATCGCTTACAAACGATGGTTCTCGGCGGGGTTAGTCATAAAGTTGCGAAGGGTGCCCAGTGCCCAGTAATGATAGTCAAATAAATGTTCAAAAGTCCTTGTATAAGGGCTTTTTTCTTTGTTTATAAACTTGTTACATATTTGTGACGGGGATTTGTATAAAAAAGTAACAAAAATTTTAAGTTTTGTGACAATCGTCACATACAATTCATTTCAGAAATATTACAATGAATTATGTAGAAAAGATAAAGATTAGAAAGGTGGACGAACAAAAATGAGTAAAACAAAATTAGTATTCGTATTTGCTCTAGTGGCGATGTTTTCATTATTCGTAGCTGTTGGTTGCGAATTAGAAGCAATGCCAGAAACTCCAGCTGCTACAGCTCCACAAGAGCCTGCTAAAGTTGGAACAGGACTTGATCCTAAAGAGTATAACAACCTAGCATTCAAAGATTTATTCCCAGCACATTGGACTTCTTACATGAAGAACAGTGATGACACAGTAATGACGAAATTTGCTGGATCAGTACCACACCAAAAACATAATGCAGTTGACGCTCTTCCTAAAGGTCACGCTGCACAAGCACAACCTTACTTAAAGAACCTATGGTTAGGTATGCCGTTCATGTATCAATATGATCGCGCTCGTGGTCACGTATTTGCAATCGATGATGTACTTCACATCGACCGTATTGACCGCTATTCAGATACACCAAACTTCGGAGCTGCTTGCTATGCTTGTAAATCAACTACAATTCCTAAGTATGTTGAGCAATATGGCGATAAGTTCTGGAGCATGAACTTCAATGAATTCCGTGGTGAGCATAATGGACAGATGCACTCAATCGGATGTTCAAACTGCCATGATCCTGTAACAATGAAGTTAGTAATTACACAACCTTCACTTGACGAAGCATTAAAGCGTCAAGGTAAGGACTGGAGAACAGCTTCTCATAACGATATGCGTGCACTTGTTTGTGCTCAATGTCACGTTGAGTATTTCTTCGAAAAAGGTGTTGACGGTGGTACACAATTAAAGCCGCGTTTCCCTTGGGATAAAGGTATGAACCCTACTGATATGTGGGCTTACTATGAAAGCGGTCGTGGAGCAGAAGATGGATTTAAGGGTCGTTTTGCTGACTTCACTCATGCTGCTTCAGGCGTTCCAAGTATTAAGGTTCAACATCCAGAGTATGAAATGTGGAAAGATGGCGTACACGGTGCTGCTGGCGTAACTTGCGCAGATTGCCATATGCCAAGAGTGACTGTTGATGGTCAGAAGATTTCTTCTCACCAATGGACATCTCCACTTAAGAATGATCAAATGATTAAAGACTCTTGCTTAACTTGCCATGCTGGCAAGACAACTGACTTCTTAAAGTCACGTGTTGAGTTCCACCAAGAGAAGACATTTAAGCAATTGTTAATTGCACAAGGTGAAAACGTTCGTGCTCACGAAGCAGTTCGTTTAGCTAGATTAGTAGAAGGTCATGACGCTGCATTATTAGCACAAGCAGTAACGAAGACTCGTGAAGCTCAATTATACTGGGATTATGTATCTGCAGAGAACTCTGTAGGATTCCACAACCCAACAAAGGCAATGGAAACATTAATTCTTTCTGAAAGAGCATCTCGTGACGCTGTAGAACTTGCTAAGAGAGCAACTGGAAATAAGATTAATGCTCAAATTGAGGGTGACATCAAGACAATCGTACCTCCAATTGAGAAGTTTAGCCGTGAATTACACATGGACGCTGAGTATTTAAAGACTAATAAGTGGTTATCATTATTAAAGCCACTTGAGAAGAAAGAAATGCTATGGGATGGAAATAAGAGATTAAAGTAATACAGTAAACGAAAAAAGCCGCATAAGCGGCTTTTTTACATACATAAAAGAAACCGTAAGCTCTAATCGTTAGAGTTTACGGTTTCTTCAGTTAGAGAATTATGTTCCAATTCGTTCATACAATCGACGAAAATCGATACAATATCGGGATCAAATTGTTTTCCTGCCTGCGCTTGAATCTCGTTCAATGCTGCTTGTTTGTTCATTGCATCTCTATAGGTTGTGCTATTCGTCATACTATCGTATGCTTCAGCAACTAATAGAATTCTAGAGTTTAGAGGGATTTCTAACCCACTAAGACCCTTAGGATATCCTGACCCATCCCAATGTTCGTGATGGGTTAGCACGACATCAGCCATGTTAGCCATTTCATTAACGGCGCTAAGAATTCGGTAACCTATCTCCGGATGGCGCTTCATTTCTATCCACTCATCAGCATTTAGTGAACCTGGTTTACTAAGAATCATAGGATTAATAGCAACTTTACCTATATCATGGATTAAAGCAGTTGTTTTTAATTCTTCTATCTCATGATCAGAGTATCTTAATTTCTTCGCAATCGTTTCACATAATTGACTAACGCGGATGGCGTGATCCTGCTCTTGTATATTCACAGTATGTAACTGTTGATTCACAGCCTCTACCATCGTACGTTTTACCTTTGGGCTAATCAATAGCTTATGACGATACATATAATCTTCGGCCTTTTTGAAAACATCTTGAATTTCTTCCGTTGCAGCGGTTTTTGTGCTCCAGCCGATTGCTAAGGATAATATCGCAGGTTCGAAACAAGCTTCTTTCTCTTGTTTTTTGATTCTATTCACAACTGCTTGCGTTTGCTCTAGGTTTGTCTTAGGAAGTAGCACAACGAACTCATCACCGCCCCAGCGTGTGATAATATCATCGGCACGACAAGCACTCTTGATTACCTCCGCCGTTTTCTGAATGAGTTGATCGCCGACAACATGACCAAAGGCATCGTTAATGAGCTTTAGACCGTTTACATCAATTATAATGATACTTAACGGGAAGTTAGTTGTTATATTTAAACGTGGTAGCTGTTCTTCGAAATATCTACGATTATAAAGACCCGTTAGTTGATCATGATAACTTAAATAAGTGATTTCCTGTTGGCGTTTCGTCTCCTCGGTAATATCACGGAAAACAACAACCACACCTTGAATCTTTCCATCTGCATCTAAAATCGGTGCTGCATTATCGGCAATTTTAGTATAGGTCCCATGCTTTGCTACTAAGATTTCGTGTTCTTCTAAACTATTAATCTTACCCGTTTGGAACACTTGTTGCACAGGGTCTCTGCAAGCTTCTCCTGTTTGTTCATTAATAATTTTATACACATCACTAAAATTGCGTCCCAAGGATTCTGTTTCTGAAAAACCCGTTAGTTTTTGCGCTACTTCATTTATCATAATGACATTTACATTTTTGTCCGTTACAATAATTCCGTCACCAACGGATAACAGAGTAGTGCGCAGACGTTCTCGTTCTTCAATAGTAGCTTTTTCTAGATTGATCCGCTCTGTGATATCAAAGCAGATGACAGCAAATTGCCCTTTTTTCGGGCTGAAGGAAGTTATAGAGAAATGTTTACCAACATCCGTTGAATAATTCTCGAATTTTATATAACTCCCTTCTAGTGCGACCTTTCCATAGGTTTCAATCCAATGAAGTTCGATATCGGGGAAGATTTCTAATACGCGCTTATTAACAACATCCGCTTTTCGCAATCCTGTCATTTCCTCAAAAGCATTATTTAGGTCGAGGAACCGATAGTCAATCGGTTGACCATCCTGATTACAAATGATTTCATGAAGGGCAACGCCTTCCTGCATGTGATCGAATAAGGCACGGTATTTCTCTTCGCTTTTCGTTAATGCTTGCTGAGTCTCAATCTGTCCACTTATGTCTCTAAAGATATAGATGCGACCACGATTACCATATTGGCCATCATCGACACGGCTCCACTGTATATCAAACCACACTTTCTTGTCTTCAGTAGCCCAATGACCTTCCTGTTCAATACCTACGAGTAAAGCATCCACCGATGTTCCAATGCGCTCGGTTCTGCCACCAAAGTACTGTGATGCGACAGGATTCATATCAATTATGCGATTATGCTCATTCGTAACGATAATGGCGTCTTTAAGCATCTCGAAAATAACAGCCTTTGACAACGTTGCTGAACGGAACATGTTAAAGTAATTGGTGTTAAAAATATAAATAATGGTAGTGATAATCGCACTTAATGGTGTTATATCTAAATTCATCGGGCTATTTCTTGTCGTAAAGATAATGGAAGTAATCCATGGTATGCTCGATGATAGAGCGATTAATAGAAATCTCAAGCTGTTTTTATCGTCTTTAAATTTATAGAAACTGTAAAACAATAAGGTATTTCCTGCGAAAATTGCCAGCGTTGTGAATGCGAGGAAGCCATAAAACCCGAATTGATAGTCTACACTTGTAATCATTAAACCATTCATATGTTCGATTTGGACATTAGTATAGAGTAAAGAGTCTACAAATGGTGTATTTACAATTAGTAGGGTTGTCACAGGGACTACCCAGATCCATATCATCCGTATAGGTGTTAGCCAACTTGACCACCCACAATACCGGATGGTAAAGAAGAGCCATAGAGCTGGAATAGCAGCAACGCCTAAATATTGAAAACGAAGCCAAGCGGCGGCCATCTGAACGTTTTCACTTTGCAAAGAAAAGAAATAGCCAATTGAATAGATTGCAACGGATATAAGCATTAATGCAAAACTCCAGGAGCCATCTACTTCATGGTGGCGAATAGCAAAGGCCGCTATTAGTAAATATAATACTGTTGCAATAAGTAACCCGAATAATACCAAAGCACTGTCCATCTAGCTGCCCTCTATTCTACTATTTTAAAAAAAACTAAAAATCACTATTCAATTATTTCTACTCAAAACGCGAAAATCCTGCTAACTTAAAGAATGAAAAGGTTAAAAAACGACACATATATCTAGCAATTCTTGTATATTTAAACTGCTTGTTAATCTGCAATTTCATGATTTATAATTTTCCTTCATCATACGTATATAAAAGTGACTTGGTTTGTGGTACTATGGTAGAAACGTACTAGTCAGACATAGATGAGAAAAGGCAGAGGAATAACTACGTGCAGAATTTTATTGCCAGCAAACCAGAGGATATAGTAAACAAAAAGAAACTAATACATCTTCCATTGTTAATAGGTTTATTAGCAATTTTAACTGTGGCCTTTTTTACATATCAAACAAGTAAATATTTATTGCTAGAGCAAATGAGAAATGATGGAATTAACATTGCGAAAATTTCTGCCAAGAAGATAGAACTAGAAAAAAAGAGTATGGATATTATAGATACATTGGTGGAAGAGAAAATTGCTATCGCTGGGCAAATTATTGCCAGTCATAAAGAGTTGGGCATCAACAACGACATTCTCAGAGAAATTGCAACGGATACATTTACAGATGAAATTAACTATTTTAGTGCCGAAGGAATCATTCTTTATTCCACTATGGACGACTATATTGGATTAGGGCCAGTTGAAGGGCATCCAATTGAGGTTTTTCGTGCTAGTGGACTTGATGAACTCTATGAAGAGATTCGTAATGATACGGTGACGGGGGTTCCTATCAAACATGGATATAAGAGATTTAGTGATGGAACGTTTGTGCAAATCGGTATTCTGGAGAGTAAGTTCCAAATCTACAGCTATGTGTTTCACCAACAAAAAAGTGTAAAAGATTTGGCAAAGGAAGAAAACATCGCATACGCACTCATTCTCAACACCGATTTTCAAGCGATTGCAGATTCGGATATAGAAGATATTGGTGCAGAATATACAGATGATGAAGATTATGCGAGGGTACTACAGGGAGAGAGTCATTCGTTCTATTGGTTCTACGAGATGGCCAATACTGAGGTTCTAGAAGTAGCAGTACCAATCTACGAAGATGATATAGTTGTAGGAGTATTGGGAATAGGACTTTATTTAGATGCAGTGAAATCTTCGATTTATATTAATTTATTGATTACATTTGGCATAACGATTTTTGCAGCATTATCATATATTTATGTGAGTAATCGTAATATTATACAGCCAGTTTTAAGTCTGAATCGTAATATCCACAGTATTGACGTGGTGAACCACAGAGGTTACCGTATCCCGTATAAGGATAAAGATACTTTTAGCGGACTCTCGAAATCTATCAATCAAATACTTGATGAAATTAACGCATATATCTCCCTATTACACCAGAAAGATCAACGGATTAAACACATAGCGTATCACGACATGTTAACGAGTCTGCCGAATCACCGTTCGTTTGTAGAGAATCTTAAAGGCGAATTAGATAATCACCAAGCGGGTACTGTAATTCTACTAGGGATTGATAATTTCAAAGGGATTAATGCAACATTAGGGCATGTCTATGGGGATGAGATTCTGAAGAAAATTGCAGATGATCTCATGCAGATTCAACATGAGCAGTTACTCATTTCTAAATTTGATGGGGATAAATTCTTCCTTATTATGAAAGAAACAGATGAGACTGTCATAGAAGAAAATGTGCAAAGGATTTTATCGATTTTCAGGAATAACTTTACCATTGAGGGAAGTGAGCTTTATGTAACTGTTAGCATGGGGATTACTCGTTATCCGCAAGATGGGCATGATGTCAGTACATTAGTTATGAATGCAGATATGGCATTAAATGCTATGAAGAAGTCAGGGAAGAATGGATATTATTACTTTACCAACGAGATGGCTGAGGTTCTAAATGAAAAAATTCATGTAGAACATATCTTAAGAGGGGCTTTGAAGGAACAAGACTTCAAACTTCTGTATCAGCCTCAAGTGGACACGATGAATGGGGAAATCGTCGGATTTGAAGCGCTAATCCGTCTGAAGAATCATACACTTTCGCCGATGCAATTCATCCCTATTGCCGAAGAGACAGGAATGATTATAGAGATCGGAAGATGGGTCACTTCTGAGGTCATACAGCAATTAGCTCGCTGGAAACAGTTGGGTTTACCAGAGAAACCAGTCTCTATTAACTTCTCTGCAAAACAATTGCAAGATACGCAGTATATACAATTTTTAAAAGAACAACTAGATGCGCACAGTATTCCGGCAAAGCTAATCGAGATAGAAATCACAGAGAGTGTACTCTTTTATAAGAAAGATGTAACGATTGACTTTATTAAACAAATTAAAAATCTTGGGATTCAAATTGCAATCGATGACTTTGGAACAGGTTATTCTTCCTTTAGTTATTTAACATTGTTACCACTAGATAAGATTAAAATTGATAAATCGTTTATCGATGAAGTGATGAAAAGTAAGCATTATAAGATTCTCCGGGGTATTATTAAAATTGCCCATAGTATCGACTTAAAAATCGTTGCTGAAGGTGTTGAGAAGAAAGAGCAGTATGAGATATTGAAACGCGAAAACTGTCAATATCTCCAAGGATATCTATTTAGTAAGCCTTTGGAGATAGAGAATGCTACAGCCATTTACGACCAAAAACTTATATAGTGCATGGTATTGTGATTGATATAGCTATTTACGGGTTGACCAACCCATGTAGTCGTAGAATACTCAATAAGCAAGTCCACCTTCAATAAATTGAGAAACAGCTATGACTGTCGCCCAGATTCCCTTAGAACCCTTTAAAGTTCTAGTGGCAACAAGAAGCAACAGGAGGATACCAATCATCACACGGATCATGCGATCGATATCGCCTAAGTTCTTTTGAAAATCTAAATGATATTTCATGATAAATCCCTCCTTGTGTTATTATGTGGGATTTATTTTTTTACATTCATTATTTTGCATAGATAAGAAATAGTTGTATTATCGACTTATTTTTTGAATTACGTTGGAAATGCTATGCGGATAAAAAGATATTCTGTGGTCCATACTATTACCATCTTATGGAGAAAGTAGGTGGTAATATGAATAATACAGCGATGGCATTAGTAGTTAAATTTGTTTTGACATTTGGAGCTGCAATTCTTGCGTTTTATATGATTGATGGTAATCCTATCGGTTGGGTATTCTTTGTAGCATTAATAGGTACTGTAGCTAACTATATTCTAGGGGACTTAATCGTCCTTCCAGCTTACGGGAATGTATTTGCAGCGTTTGGCGATGGAGTCATGGCAGCAATCATTGCATATGGAGTCGCTATGTTTAGTACTGTATTTATAGTTAGTAACACTTCTCTTTTTGTTTTCCTCGCAATTGTTGTAGTGGCAGAGCTATTCTTCCATATGTATTTAAAGAGGGATAGAAAAGTTGCACCTTAGCTTGTTTAATATCATAGGTTGTAAAAGCTTTCAATTCGTAGAGCAGCTTAAGAGAGACCAGTCTTTATTGGGGACTGGTCTCTTAGTTTTACGATGATTATATTCTTTTAATATGCACAAAAGAATGATAGAAAGCAATGCCTTTACTCCCCGTCGAATGTGTTCCCATGTCTGTCTTTTCACCTGTTATTAAGTCATTCACAAATGAATTTGAATTGTTTAACCATCCTTGATAATATAATACAACGTTCGGTGCAACATCGCGCGATATTTTAATTTTCCCAACAATATAACCTTTCGCATTGTAGATTTGAGCTAGTGTCCCTTCAGCAAGCATTTCTTTTTTTGCTATAGCTGGATGGATAATGATATGCGGTTCTAACCCTAATTGCTGAATCCATGGCATATTCTGAAATTGCGAGTTAATAGCAAATTGTGCATGGGTTGTAAGAAACCAATAAGGATACGGTGATGTCTTCAAATCTATAATATCTGCAGGCAAACCTGCCATAGGAGAAAGTTGTGTATCTTCCGCTCTTTTAGAGAAAAACTCGAATTTTCCAGAAGGAGTTTGGAAATTTAGGTCACTCCAAGCTGTAGGTAGTTTCATTTGTTTAGGACTCTCTAATAACTCTCGCCAATGGGTAATCTCTAGCTGCTGATAAATTTCATCAGTAAACTCTTGATCGATTAATTGCTCAGGCGTCATATTTGTTGGGAATTTGCAATAACCAGGCTTTTTTTGATTTAATGTTTTTGATAGTAGCTGAGCAATTTCTAATTCGCTTTTACTTTCAAAATATGGGTTAATTGCTGGTTGATTTATAGCAATCCAATGATGCCAGTAACTAGTTACTACATCCCATTCCTCAAATTGAGTTGTGGTGGGCAACAAAATATCTGACTGTTGAGCCGTAGGAGTTAAAAATTGGTCTACTGTGACAATTAGATCAACACTTTTTAAAGCTTGCATTAAGGCTTTTCGATTTGGTGATTGTGTGAGGAGATTACGTCCAGAAATCCACAATAGTTTGATAGGAGGATCATTGATTCTTGCTAATTCGTTAGTAAAGTCGTTAATATCATAGAATCGCGTATTCGTATTTTTTTCTCGCATGAGTATGTTATAAGTAAATTTCGATGTTTCTTGGTGAGCGTAGTGGACACCACCACCGAGAAGGCCTATATTCCCTGTTAAAGCAGCTAACGCATTTATTGCACGGATGGTTTTGCCGCCATGTATATGACGTTGCAATCCAAACCCTGCCCATAAGAATACCGGCTTTGATTGACTTATAAGGGAAGCTAGAGTTTCAATTGCTTCTACGGATTGACCACATTGCTTCGCGATAAATTGTAAGTCGAGCTGTGATAAATATTGCAAATACAATTCCCAACCGTGCGTATATCTTTGTATAAATTCGTTATTTTGCCAGTTTTTTTCACAAATAACTTTGGCTATTCCTAGTGCTAAATAGATATCTGAGCCTGGGCTGACTTGGAAAAAGTGGTCTGCCTTCTTAGCTGTTGTAGTATATATGGGATCAATGACAATAATTGTTGCGCCATTTGCTCTCGCTTGAAAGATAAACGGCATACTATGGACGGCTGTCCAAGCTGGGTTTACACCCCAGAGCACAATTACTTTAGCATGTATGATGTTGAACGGGTCCGATGTTAAGGAATTTCCATAGTCGTAGAATTGTGCATCTAACCCTGCAGACCAGCAGGGCGAACCAATAGCCTGAGTTGTATCTCCGAGGCTGTTGAACATCCCTTCTACCGCGTGATGGAGTAATCCGAAATTACCGGAGTATTTATTTAGTGCAAGTGATAAATGGGAGGCATATCTATCGTGCAAACTTATAATACGATTAGCAATTACATCCATGGCCTCGTCCCAACTTACTTCTTTCCAACGACCGGACCCTCTATGTGATTGTATCATGGGACGTTTTACTCGCTCCGGATGATACACGCGGTTTACATAGCTATAGCCTTTAGCGCATAACTTGCCATTTGTATAAAGATGTTTAGGGTCACCTTCTACCTTTTTTAATACACCATTTTGAACATAGGCAAGAATACTACAAGTATCGTAGCAATTTCTCGGACATGCATGGCGTGTTATAGTGAAGGGATTATCATATAATGACATTAAGAGCACCCCAATATATAATGAAGGTAATGTGAATGATTGGATTATAACACAAATCGTTTGTGTTTGGAGTGATACCTTGAATAAACAAAAGGGCTTTCTTATCAACTTAGACAAATGCATTGGATGTAAAGGGTGTGAAATGGCCTGTCAAAATGAGCATAGGTTGTTAGAAAAACGGAGAAGGAAAATAACTGGTTTTGATGATCGGCAAAGGGATGTTTCCGGTTTTATTTCGATGGCATGTAATCATTGTGAGAGCCCAGCGTGTATAGCGGTGTGTCCAAAACATTGCTTTAAGAAACGCAGGAACGGTATTGTGTTTCACGATGCTCTCCATTGTTCAGGGTGTAAAAGTTGTGTGGGTGCTTGTCCCTTTGGTGCGCCTAAATACATCACTATAACCGGAAAAGTGGATAAGTGTAATATGTGTGCAGAAAGACTAGAACATGGGTTACAACCAGCTTGTACAAGTTCATGCATCACGGGAGCTTTATCTCTTATAAATTTGTCTGCTAATGAAAATATGTATTGCCGACTGCCTGCCAATATAAAAATGGCACAATTCACAAAACCGTCTGTCAGATTTATTCTTCCCAATAAACCTAAACAATATTGGCTGAAAGCAGATAAGAGTGGAGAGGAGGGCTTAACGTGACTGGACATCGTGCTCAATTACGACAACTACTATATACTGAGATGTTTACTGGCTTTCAGTTGATTTGTGGCGAATTGACAAACCAGCAAATCATATCAAAAGTTATGCCTTTTTCATTGTTATCTATTGAGAAGGTAGATAGGCTGGATAAAATATTAGTAACAATTGACCAAGAAACGGATCTCTCAACATGGGTAGAGACAGTTGAACAGTTTCAAGCTCAGATTGTCGGAATTATCGTATGTGGGAAAGATTCTAATAAAAATCTGAGGTTAGTTTCAGAGAATATCCATATCATACAAAGTCCTCTAATTTATACTGAACAGGTTGAAAGTGAGGATATTATAAATCAATTTAAATTCGTCGGAAGTCTAGTTGAGCAAAATAAATTATTGGATTATATATCATCGAGTAATCGAAGTTTCTTTAATATTTCAAATAAACAGGGGATAGTTCATCTATGGACTTATCTTGAGAATACCATTAATCAAAAACTTATAGTATTAAACTCACGTCTAGAGCCACTCACGCTCATTGAATCAGTAAACACAAATACTGAGTACATAGAGGAATTGCAGCACTTACGGAAGTATTTCCAATCTTTAACCCATCCGCTTGATGAAATTGAGCATGTTGTCATTAATCTAAGCCAACAACAGTTTTCTTGGACCTTGATTAGAATATTCATTGATACTACCATAGGATACATTGCAATCCCTGAGAACAAATATAAGCTTGATGAAATAGATGTCGCTTACGTACAGAAGATAATTCCAGTAATTATTACAGAAATACAAAAACAAAAAGAAATAATTGAAACAAAGAAGCTATATAAGCAAAACTTTCTATATGACTTATTACATAACAATTTAGAAGATTCCGCTAATATTATAATTGAACAGGGAAATCTATGGGGTTGGGATTTAACAAAACCCCATCATTTAATGCTTATTGACATTCAGCGTAAAGATAAAAGGAAACTAACAATGGATTCCTTAATGAGCCATCGCACTACCATAAAAAACGTTGTATCAGGTTTATTAAACTCACCTATTATCGAAGAATTCCATGGGAAAATCATTGTAATGTATTCTGATAATCATCAAGTAGATCGTAAGAAACAAAAAGAAGGTATAAAAGATTTAGCAGAAAGAATTTGGACTAGTATGGATAAGCATGACGCAAAAACCGATTATAAGATTGGTATAGGTCGATTCTACCCAACAATAGAAGAGTTATGTCGTAGTTATCAAGAGGCTAAAACTGCACTAGATTTAAATCGACATATTGAAACTAGTGTGATTCATTTTGAAGACCTTGGTGTCATGAGATTATTAACGAATATTCGTAATGAATTGCTGGATGATTTTTTTAGGGAGTATTTGCTAGAGCTTATGACATTCGATGAACAAAACAATACAAATTTCTTACATACTTTGCAAGTGTATTTTGCCGAGAATGGAAATATGAAATCCACAGCTCAGAGAATGTTTCTTCACACCAACACACTGCGCTATCGGCTGAAGAAAGTGGAAGAAATACTGGGTGTCGACTTACAAAAACCAGAGCACTTTGTAAATTTGTATGTAGCAGTACTAATCTATAGCTTAAATAATCGTTAATAGAAAATAGAAAATAGAAAATAGAAAATAGAAAATAGAAATTAGAAATTAAAATATTGATTGTTAAAGTAGGAGCTTAGTCTAAGCTCTTATTTTTTTTACTATCAGAAAGTATAAGTTTTTAAATGTAGATAGTATAACGGCAACTAAGGCATTCAACTTTGTCAGAAGGACTTGGCGAATGCCAAGTTTTCTTTATGGATTAAGAAGAATTTGTGTTGTAAAAAGTACAAAAGTTGAAGCAAAACACTGAAAATATCACAAATCTATTCACATTTTATTCATATACAATGAACTTAAGCTAGAGAAGTGACATTCGGTAAGGGGGATTAGAGATTGAACAACCGACGTTGGGCTATTTTCCTCGTATTGATTACCTTTATCCTTGGAGGATGTCAAAAAAATATACAACCAAAACAATCACTAGCGCCAGATACTACTACCATTCAAGTACTGCAAGAACATAAAGAGAAAGAGCAAGTGTTTAAAAGTGGTTCCAGTAATGAGGATTATGTGGGTATTGTAAAAGAAAAAAGTCATCAGCTAGCTATAGAAAAGGAAGACGAAACAACTCCTGGAGTTCGTAAGATTACGATTAAATGCGGAGTTCAGATTGAGCTTCCTAGTGCTAAGTTAAGAAAGTAGAGGTGAAGGAATATGACAATAAATCTATTACAAGTAGAAATGAATCAAGCGAAGTTGTCCCTATATCATATACTCTCACAATATTATCTAAAAGGTGTACAGAAGTTGAATAAAGATATCGTACAAACGCTTAGAGAAATCAATATAGAAGAATATCCTGACATCCAATCGGGTATTCAAAGAATTATTGAAGGTCTGTCGCAGGATGAAGATAGCTATTTGCAGACGAATTATGAATACAGCAAACTGTTTGTTGGGCCAGAAAAAGTAGTAGCAACACCTTACGAGTCTGTATATCGAAGCAGAGACCGATTGCTAATGCAAAAAGAGACCATTGATGTAAGGAACTTCTACCGGAAACTTGGCCTAGAAGTAATAAAAAAAGGGAGCCAGCCCGACGACCACTTGGGTTTAGAGTTGGACTGCATGTGTTATATGCTTTATCAATCATTAAAACAGCCAGAAGAACAATTTTACAATAATCTATATCGTGATTTTATTAAAAACCATATCAGCCAATGGGTCCCAAAGCACTGTGAACTCGTGCTTGAATATAGCAAAACATTAGTATGCACTGGAATGGCTCAATTGCTAAAGGGACTAATAGCATTGGAACTATCAAGTATTGAACAAAGTAAGCAAGAGCTAGACGTACTATCATAAGGAGGGGAACCAAAAATGGGAGAAGAAGTAAAATTTTCAAGAAGATCCTTTGTTAAAGGGGTAGCAGCAGTAGGTGCTACTGCAGGAATTGGGTATGGTGCATATAGTCTAACCGGTCTGAAAGAGGTTGAACCAATCGATGCACCAGTACCAGGAGTTACACCTTCGGCGACAAGTACATTTTATAATGCTTGTCCTAGAAACTGCTATGATACATGTTCACTTGTAACAACGGTAGAAGAAGGTGTTATCAAGCGAGTATCAGGAAACCCAGATAATAGTTATACTCGCGGAAAATTATGTGTCAAAGGAAATAGCTATACAAGAAGCGTGTATTCGCCAGATCGAATTCTATATCCAATGAGACAAAAAGGCAGAGGAACAGGAAACTGGGAGAGAATCAGCTGGGATGAGGCATTTACTGAAATTGCTCAAAACATCATAAAAATCAAAGAAAATTATGGTAGTACCTTACCGATATGCCTTAATAAATACTCAGGTAACTTTGAAATTATGCACTACGGAATTGAAGGCACCTTATCAAGTATAGGATATACATCAAGAGCTACTGGGACACCTTGTTGGCCAGCAGGCATTGATGCACAAACCTTCGATTTTGGAACAATCTATAATAATGATCCTGAAGATTTGGTGAATTCAAAGTATCTCATTTTATGGGGTGTTAACCCTGCATGGTGCTCGGTTCATTCGATGTACTTGGTAGAAGAAGCAAAAAGACGTGGTTGTAAGATAGTAGCGATTGACCCAATTCTGACGGCAACAGCATCAAAGGCTAACGAATATATTCAAATTAAACCAAGCACTGACGGTGCACTAGCTTTAGGTATGGCGAAATATATTCTTGACAACAAACTATACGATAGTCAATGGCTAGAGAGCAATGCGAAAGGTCATGAAGAATTCTTTGCTTATTTAAAGGATAAAGTTACAGTGAAATGGGCTTCTGAGAAGACTGGAGTACCAGTGGAAGTCATCGAACAATTAGCTAAAGAATATGCACAGGCGGATCCTGCGAATATCTGGATAGGTTATGGAATGCAGCGACATACCAATGGTGGAGCTAGCGTTCGCGCAATTGATGCCCTTGCTGCGATTACAGGAAACATCGGCAAACCAGGTGGCGGTGCACAATATGCACAATTAGAAACTTGGGGCTTTAATTATCACGCAATGGTTCACGATGCACCAGAAGGTAGTCAAGGTGATGGAAACCGTGCGATCAATATGAATAATTTTGGTGCAGAGGTGTTAGCTGCCCAAGAGCCACCAATTAAAATGTTATGGATTGCTGCTCGAAATCCTGTTGCGCAAGATCCTGAGACTTCTGTAGTGCTAAAGGCATTTGAATCGATGGATTTTGTTGTGACGGCAGACATGTATATGAATGAAACTGTGCGTATGTCAGATATAGTTCTTCCAGTAACAACTCTATTCGAAACACCGGGGGTTAACGTGAGTTATTGGCACTACTGGTTAAACCTAAATGAGCAAGCAATTCAATCATTAGGCGAAGCAAAGAGCGATGTAGAGATTGCAATGGGGTTATCGGCTAAGATGAATCAATTAGCACAAGGATCTTGCACGTACCCTACGGAAGGTAATCTTGAAGAGTGGGTAGAAAAGGAATGCAATGAAGGCATATTCACGCAATTTGGCCTTAAAGACTTTAAAGACCTGAAAACTAAGAAATCAGTAAAAGCAAAAAATAATCTTATAGCATGGGCAGACGGTAAATTCCGTACCCCATCAGGAAAATATGAACTTTATTCGGAAGAGGCAGTGAAGTTCGGTAACAAAGCTTTACCAGAATATATTGAAGAGCTACAGACTCCGGCGGAGTACCCTTTCCGATGCATATCTCCACATTGGAAATTAAATCTTCATAGCCAGTTCCAAAATCTTGATTGGGTTGAAGCGATTCATAATAAGCCGTTTATCGAAATTCATCCAAAAGTGGCTCAGAAGATGGGAATTAAAGATGGCGATTCTATTAAAATGTATAACGATCTAGGATTTATTGTAGTACCAGCAAAAATAACAGCTACTATTTCCGAAGATATTGTTGTTGTGTATGAAGCATGGTATAAAGATAAGGATTTCAATGTTAACTTTACTACAAAAGCAATTCCAGCAGACATGGGTGCAAAAGCTACAGGGATGCCAGGTATAGCGTTCCACGATAACTTTGTCAATATAACTAAGGCATAGAGGAGGGGTGAGCAAAATGACAAAAAAATTAGGCTTTTTAGTGAACTGTGAAAGATGTGTTGGTTGCCATACGTGTGAAATGGCATGCAAGAACTACTATCAGCAAGATCCAGGCATTCGTTGGAGAAAAGTTGCGTTAGTAAAGGAAGGAATCAATACTACAGTGCCTGTTAGAGAGTACATTTCACTTGCTTGTAATCACTGTGAGGAACCCGCTTGTATGAAGGTGTGTCCAGTATCTGCTTATGAGAAGAGAGAAGATGGTATTGTTCTTCATAAATACGACCTCTGTATTGGATGTAAGCTATGTATTGAGGCTTGCCCTTACACAGTGCCGGAATATAATAAAGATAAAGAAAAAGTAGAGAAGTGCCATATGTGCTACGAGAAACTTGATAAAGGTGAAAAGCCTGCTTGTGTGGCTGGATGTCCATTAGATGCTATTGATGTTATAGATTTAAATAGTACAACAGAAACGGGATTTACAACGGAATACGCTGGTTTTGCAGACCCTAGCGTAACGAAACCTTCAACAAGATTTATTAAACCAGTAGAGATTAAACAAATCCGTAGAGATTAGTATAAATGAATGTTAAAGAAACAGACCTTGAAATATACAATCGGGTCTGTTTTCTTTGTTATCAATAAAGTTATATAGTAAAATGAGGTAACGAAGGCTTCGAATTAAAATTATGAGCAATAATAGGAAGGGGAAGTTTCTATTGGATCACGTAGTCTTTATCGAAATCATATTCTCAAATACGCAACGAATACTTCTATCAGCGAAAACCGAGCCAAGCCTAGAACATATCACAGCTTTACTCAATGATCTAATCGCACAGTTACAAAAGGGAGAAGGCACCACTTACGTAGATGCGAAACATGGAGAAGGAAGTCAGAGAGTGTATCATTTCACCATTACAAGCTCTGATGAGCCAGTGCTAGTATATATTGATAAAATTCCTCTTATTGAATTCTAAGTCATAACAATGCACCATTATACGTAAAATATTTTTCGAAATAGGATTGGAGGAGTTTAAATGGCACTTACAAAAAAGGTTTTCGCAAAACCTATGACAGACATCATCACAGAAAGAATTTCTGTACGTACATATAATCCTAAGGGGCTCACGGAAACGGTAAGAAACGATTTGATAGAGTATGGCAAAACAATCATACCCCCTTTTCAGAGTAAGATTCGGTTTGAGATCATAGAAAATGACGGCATTGCTGACAGTACGAAAGGCAAAATTGGAACTTATGGAGTAATCAAAGGCTCTAAGTATTATATAGCAGCAGTTGTGGAGAATGGCGAGAAGAATTTAGAGGACATCGGTTATACACTCGAGCAGCTTATATTATATGCGACGTCAAAAGGACTCGGCACTTGCTGGCTTGGCGGGACATTTACGAAAAGTAGTTTTGAGCGAATGGTACAACTTAAGGAGCATGAAATACTACCGATTATAACGCCAGTGGGTTACCCAGCAGAGAATAAAAGCCTCATCGAACGAATGATGCGATATCTCGCTAATTCTAAAAACCGTAAGCCTTGGGAAGAACTGTTCTTCAACCAAGATGTTCAATCTCCATTAATCCAGGAGGAAGCATCGTCCTATAAAGATGTATTAGAGATGGTAAGGTTAGCACCTTCCGCATCGAATAAGCAGCCGTGGCGTGTTGTTAAGGTAGATAATCAATGGCACTTCTACCTTGCGCATAATCGTACCTATAGCAAGGCAATGCGTTATAATCTACAACGGATTGATTTAGGGATTGCAATGTGCCATTTTGAATTAACGGCATCCGAATTAGGATTACAGGGTTCGTGGCAAATACAATCGAATTATCCTTCTGTCAATTCTATGGATTGGGAGTATATTGCAACCTGGCAGGGTTAAGATAATTTTATAAGGTAAAACCCTGGGGGAATGATAGTGATGAAGAAAATCTTAGTGTTTTTTACAGGTGGGACGATTGGGAGTAAGCAAAGCGGAGACACCATTGATGTAGAATCTAGTACGGCACATATCATTGGTTTATATGAATCGTATTCGGACAAGGAACACGTAAACTTTACGGTTAAACAGAAGATAAACCTTCTGAGTGAGAATATTGTGCCTAAAGATTGGGAGTATATCATCCATGAGTTAAAAGTTGCCATCCAAGAAAATCAATACGATGGTGTCATTATCACCCATGGAACGGATACTCTACCGTATTCCGTGGCGGCCGTTAGCTTTCTCTTCCATGACACGACGATTCCTATGGTGTTCATTGCAAGTAATGAACCTGTCGTTGATCATCATAGCGACGGATTTATTAACTTTAATGCTGCGGTTGATTTAATTGTTAACGATCCGATTCCTAGAGTTCTATTTATTTTCCAAAACACCAGGGGTAATATCCATGTGTTTTTAGGCACTAGAATTCAGCAATCGCTCACGTTTCAGCACTCGTTTGATAGTTTCGAACTGTTAATTTGGGGAGAAATGTGCAATCGTCGTTTGCGCATGTATCATAAGCCATTGCCTGGCCAAGAAGAACAAATACATGATGTACAAATATTAAAGCCTTTACCGAAAAAGCTAGACATACAACCTAGATTTGATGATCGAATTTTGTACATACAACCATATCCAGGACTAAGCTATGATATGCTTTCTTTCGGGAGTAAAAAGCCAAAGGCAATTATCCATGATATGTATCATTCAAGCACCTCATCCATTCGTGAAAGCTACTCAGTGATTGACTTTATTAAGCGCTGCCAGCATGAGGGGATTGATGTTTTCCTTACATCCTTTGAAGATAGAGCTGCGTCTTATACCACAACTCACGAGATTTTGAAAAGTGGCGCTATTCCCGTTTACAACATGCTAAAAGAAACGAGCATTGTGAAGTTAATGTTAGCCTACGGAAACGGCTTAAGTGCTAAAGAAGTGATTCGGTTTATGAATGAACAGACGATTTATATAGAGCACTTACACAAATAATGTATCCAGTCGATTACAATTACATCACCAAAGTAAAGAAGTTTGCAGAGTCTGCAAACTTTTTTAGTATAGATTATCTATAGTGGGGAAAGCATATAATATCAGAGCAAGTCTATCGGTCATACGCGGAAATCTCTAACAATGGTTCACTGTAGTGCATATGATACAGTAAAAGATTCAGCTTCATTAGTTTTTACGAAGGGGAGTGTGTAATTTGATTAAGACAGTGAGTATGGAAGACATTGAAAAAATCACAAGAGATTTAGAAAGTGAATTACGTGAAAAAGCAATCGAATATGACGTGAATAATGAGACAGCAGTTGGGAAAAAATTCATTGCTGGACAAATCATTGGACTCAATTCAGCACTCCATAAAATAAAAAAACTATTATAATAAAAGCATTTTTTATTGGTTTTGGTGATCTTTCTCTAACGCATGATCAGATTTTGGTCTGAGTAGGAAACCAGATATAATAGCAGTAATCGGTATCGCGAAGATTAACCCAATGCTACCAGACAAAGCTCTTACTAATTCTGTAGCTAGAAAATCCATATTCATCAGTTTAATAAAGGGTTGTTCATAAGCCATTAAAAGTAAAAATAATGGGATCGAGGCACCCGTATATGCTAAAATTAGCGTATTCGACATCGTGCCCATAATATCTTTTCCAACATTCATGCCTGAATTTATTAGCTCTTTGAAGCTAAGGTTCATGCTTTTTTTGTGTATTTCTTCCATAGCCGATGCAATGGAGATACTAACGTCCATAACAGCCCCTAGGGCACCGATAATAATACCAGCTAATAATAAGCCGCGGAAATTAAATGTAATTTCTTGTGGGATATATAGTAGCATTTGTGCCTCTTCGCCAGATAAGCCCTTCAAGTTCGCTAACGAACTAATGAAAATAGACAGCAGCGCTGCAGTTGTTAGACCACCTAGTGTGCCTAAGCTTGCAGCTAACGTTTTCTTGGTGAAGCCACATACAATCAAGAAAGTTATAGTAGAGACAGCGAGTCCTGTAATCAAGGCTAGCGGCACAGGGCTATATCCCTGGAATAATAACGGCAGCATTACCTTTCCTATAATAAGTACGGTTAACCCAAGAGTAATGACAGATTTCACACCCTGCATACGACCAATGAGAATTAATAATAGAATGAAAGCAGCTACCAGTAGATATATATACCGATCGCGAATGAAATCCATCATGTGGGCCTGCATAACCCCGTCCTGTTCTTCTAAGAACATAAGAATACGATCCCCTTCTTTAACCCAAAGGTCATAGGCAGGATTGCCAAACATCATATTTTCTGATTCAATAATCTTTCCTTTGTATGTGCCATCTAAGATTTCTACTTCAAACCTTTGCATGTCGGCCTTCATGCCACCACCATAGTCAAAGTTTCTCTTTTCCTCGATAATCTTAATAACTCTTCCCTTCACATGTTCAGTAGGTACTTCTAAATTCTCTACTGTTTGTCCCAAAACCGAAGTAGGGAGAACTAGAAATGTAAGGATTAATACAATAGCTAGAAATCTATGGTTCATGTTAACCTCCATGGAATTTTTAATGAGTGATTAATATCTAAAAGATTATATCATAGAAACATTGATATCTCACGTATTGAGTAAGAAAAAAACACTAGGTTTGATATGTCGTTACCAACATATCAAACCTAGTGTGCTATTAGTTACTTCTAAGTTGTGAATGCGTATTTAATCTTTTTCAATGATTACTGCTATTTTACTCGGTCCGTGGACGCCAATGCTTAAGTCCATTTCTATATCAGCGCTTCGGCTAGGGCCAGTAATGAAGTTCACAGAAGAAGGTAACGCATTCGAGTTCGCTAAGTCAATAAATACTTGGGATGTGTGTTTTACGAATTGACTTGTCTTGACTATCGCAATGTGCAAGTTAGGCA
This sequence comes from Desulfuribacillus stibiiarsenatis, assembly GCF_001742305.1. Taxonomy (NCBI): domain Bacteria; kingdom Bacillati; phylum Bacillota; class Desulfuribacillia; order Desulfuribacillales; family Desulfuribacillaceae; genus Desulfuribacillus; species Desulfuribacillus stibiiarsenatis. The sequence continues at coordinate 260,420 of NZ_MJAT01000001.1, forward strand.
TAAGGCTAATGCTTCTTTCTTTGCCGATGCCAGCTTCTAAGACGATGGAACCTGTTTCTGCAACGGCATATTTTGCACCTGTGATGCCTGTATCTGCATCCTTAGCAAAGAGTTTATAAGCAACGGTAGAATCTTCACTGGTCATCAATTCATACCCGTATTGCCCTAAGTTTTTTATTGGATATGCCTTAAGCGTTGGATCACTCCAGCTAATGATTTTTTTTGCGTTCGTTTCCTTTAATAGTTCAAGTAGGTGCTGGAACGTTTCCTCAGGAGAATTGCTTATCTTGACAATGCCACTTAACGCTTCCAGCTCATTCTTGAATTTATCAACTAGCGCTTCCGCAGTATCACCAATTTCAGCATAGGTAATCGCGTAATGACGACGTATTTCTGCTATGTCTTTCAATGCTTCAGTTTTTTCTGTTTTCGGGATTCTTGCAATGCGTTCTGTGACATGACGGAGGAAGTTCTGTTTAGTAGTCGCCATTAGTTGTCACCTCGTTTCAATTCTCTCCAACGCTCATGGAAGGATTTTTTAGCTAACGCTGGGAAATCTCTGGTTTTCGTCCATTCTGATATTGGTGCAGGTAATCCACCACGGATTTTTCCATCTCGTACCCATGGAATCTGTGCTTTACGACCAACTTTCTTTAGTAATGCATATTGCGTTTGGCTAGAAAAGGCCCGTGCATACATACCGAACGCCATTTTTTCGGCTGCATTGCCGCTGTATTTGACTTTATCTTTCCTTAACTCTAGAAGCTTTTCATGTAAAGGAATCTTCACAGGACAAGCATCCCAACAAGCAGCACATAAGCTTGACGCATAAGGAAGCTCTCCCCATTTCTCAAGTCCATCAAGAAGTGGTGTAATGACGGCTCCAATTGGTCCTGGATACACCCATCCATATGCATGCCCGCCAATTTGACGATAGACAGGGCACACATTGAGACAAGACCCGCAACGAATACAATTGAGAACTTCTTGATATTTGCTGCCTAGGATACGGGATCGTCCGTTATCGACAATCACGACATGGAGTTCTTTCGCGCCATCCGCCTCATTTTGCTTGCGCGGACCATTGAGCACAGATACATAGGTAGTGATTTTCTGGCCAGTTGCGCTTCTTGGAAGCAAGTTCAACATTGTATCAAGTTCGATGAAGGAAGGGAGAATCCGCTCCATACCCATGATGACAATTTGTGTATCTGGTAGGCTGTTCACCATACGACCATTTCCTTCATTGGTGAATAGCACGACAGAACCTGTTTCTGCAATCGCGAAGTTACAGCCTGTTATCCCCACTTCCGCATCTAAGAATTTCTGACGCAATACTTTGCGTGCAAAAGCGGTAAGAGCTGGCGTTTCTGCAGGTAACCGTTCGCCAGCGACCTCGGAGAACAAGTCAGAAACAGATTCCCTTGTGTGGTGAATGGCTGGAACAATAATATGGGAAGGTGTTTGGTTGGCTAGTTGAATAATATATTCCCCTAAGTCCGTCTCAACAACTTCTATATCGTCCTTCTCGAGGTGGTGATTTAAATGCAGTTCTTCCGACACCATCGACTTTGATTTTACAACTGATTTCGCAGACTTGTCTTTGCAAATTCGATGAATGTGAGCGACAGCTTCTTCTGCTGTTAACGCCCAGTGTACATTACCGCCATTCTCTTCTACTTTATTGGTGAATGTTTCTAAGTACTGATCTAAATGTAGAATTGTATGACTTCGAATCGCTTGAGCACGCTCACGCCATTCTTGGAAATCGACTAAAGTTTTTAATTGATTCACTCTTCCGGTGCGTAATCGGTTGGTTGCACGTTTTACAGCACCTCGAAGGAAGTCGTCCTGTAAGGCTTCACTGACTCGATCATGAAAATCCGACTTTGTCATCCTCTTAGCCCCCTATCTAATAATTCCGCGACATGCATCGTTTCGATTTTGTATCCTTTGCGACTCAGGCCACCACTGATGTTCATCAAGCAGCTTAAGTCCGAGCCAACTAAGATGTCAGCACCGGTGCTCATGACGTTCTCAATTTTCTCGTTAAGCATGGCATTGGAGATATCCGCCATCTTGACCGAGAAAGTCCCACCGAAGCCACAGCAGTCCTGATTTTCTGGTAATTCAATGTATTCGATACCTTCTATATTAGTAATTAAATCGATTGGAGCGTCTTTCACTCGTAATAGTCGAGACATGTGACAGGAATGGTGATACGTAACTTTTGCTTTATATTTGGCGCCAACATTCTTAACCCCAAGAACCTTTACAAAGAATTCAGAGAATTCATATAAGCGACTAGCAAAATCCTTGGCCATCGCTAAGTGCTTAGGGTCGTTCTTGAATAATATCGGGTAATTATCTCGGACCATCGCAGTGCAAGATCCGGAAGGACTTATCACATAATCTGTATCTTCGAACGCGTATAACAATTCCTTCGCAACCTTTGCAGACTCGTCTACATAACCTGAATTAAACGATGGTTGACCACAACAGATTTGATCCTTCGGAAAATCTACTCGTAAACCTTGCCTTCTTAGCAACCTGTAAGCACTTTCAGCAGCTTGTGGAAAAAACATGTCGGCTACGCAAGTTGCAAACAAAGAAACCTTTTTGCTCAACTGTAACCACTCCCTCGGATAATTTCTATTTTACTTTCTCCAATACTATGGAAGCATATGCTAATTCCAATAAAACACAAGGTGGAAAATGATGGATTTTAAAAACTGCAAAAAAAGCACTCTTTCATATTAACGCATTAAGGTGTATAATTTTTCAGTAGTGAATGATGCTTGCGACACATATATCTTAGAACATACAGCAATAGATGTCATGGGAGAGCATTGTTAGTTTAAAGAAAATATAGGGGGGAACTGCATGGAGTATTCATTAACAGCAGCAACTTGGTTTTGGTTTCTCGTGCCAATGCCGCTCATGATCGTGTGGGCGATTTGGACATATTTCCGCGAAACAGGAGGTGAGAAATCGTGACAGCGACTTATACCACGTTTATATTATACTTAGTTGTCATGCTGGGAATCGGTGTGTACACCTACCGTATGACGAATGACCTCTCAGATTATGTGTTAGGTGGGCGTAAACTCAATAGCTGGGTAGCAGCATTGTCGGCTCAAGCCAGTGATATGAGTGGTTGGTTACTATTGGGGTTACCAGGGGCAGCTTATGCATCAGGTATGGGATTATGGAGCATTTGGATAGCGATTGGTCTTGCTGTAGGAACTATGGCAAACTGGCAATATGTTGCGAAGCCATTACGTCGTTATACACAGCTTGCAGGGGAGTCCTTAACAATCTCCGAGTTTTTCGAGAACCGTTTTAAAGACAAGTCACATTTATTACGCGTAGTATCTGCAATTTTTATTTTGGTATTTTTCTTATTTTATACAGCTTCAGGATTAGTAGCAGGTGGAGTATTATTCGAATCAGTATTTGGCATTGAGTATACAACAGCTCTATTAGTTGGTGCTGTCGTTATTATCTCTTACACCTTCTTAGGTGGTTTCATTGCTGTAAGTTGGACAGATTTGTTCCAAGGAACTATCATGTTTATTGCATTATTGATCACACCGATATTTGCGATTCAATATATGGGTGGTCTAGAAGCATTATTTACGAAGATTGGAACTATTAATACGGACTTATTAGATATCAATGCCAACGTAGCATATGACGCAACTGCTGCACTGCCGTGGAGCTCTGCAGGCTCGTTAACTTTGATTGGAATTATTTCGGCTGCTGCATGGGGGCTTGGCTACTTCGGACAGCCACATATCTTGACTCGTTTTATGGCGATTCGTTCTGCGCAGCAAGTACCGAAAGCTCGTTTGATTTCAATAATTTGGGTAGTATTGTCGTTATATGGTGCAATTATTGTTGGTTTTGTAGGGATTGCGCTTTTCGCAGATCAACCGTTAGCAAACCCAGAGACAGTATTTATTGATTTAGTTCAGAAAATGTTTAATCCTTGGGTTGCTGGGTTCTTATTGGCAGCGATATTAGCAGCAATCATGAGTACGATTGACTCTCAACTGTTAGTATCTTCTAGTGCTTTGACAGAAGACTTTTACCGTACATTCTTCCGCAAGGATGCATCACAAACAGAGTTAGTATGGGTTGGTCGTGGGGCGGTAATTTTAATTGCAGTGATTGCAGTGATGCTGGCATGGACAAAAGGTAGTGTCCTACAGTTGGTTGCATATGCATGGGCAGGTTTTGGAGCGGCATTTGGTCCTGCGATTATTTTCTCATTATTCTGGAAGCGTATGACGCGCAATGGAGCTTTATTCGGTATGATAGTTGGTGGCCTTACGGTTATTCTATGGAAATACACGGGATCAGCAATCTATGAAATCGTACCAGGTTTCTTATTTGCCTCAATTGCAATAGTCGTTATTAGTTTACTAGATAAAGAGCCATCAGCAGAAATTCAAGAAGAATTTGCTAGGGCACATAAGCCTTTGGCAGACGAATAAAGAAGTGTTTCGCCTCTATCCAGTAATTAGGATATTGGTGTAAGCAATGGATGAAAAAAGTAGCAAATCAAGAGAAAAAAGCAGGTCCATATAGCCTGCTTTTTTGTATGCCGATATATAAGACTTTCGCACCTTGCCACAATATATTGAGTGTGATATCTTGAAATAGCACAAATTGTAGTGTTGGGGGAGATACATATGGCTTTGAAATTAGCCGAATTGACGTGGCAGATCGTCAAGCGTGATGGGAGAATGGATCGCTATAATTATGAGAAGATTTATAGCGCGATTAAGAAAGCGGTTCTCCATGTAGAGAAGGGTAATCAGGAAATTGCATCGAAGATTGCAGCTGAAATAGCACTAGAAGTAGAAAACCATTTAACCTCTATGCGATCCCAAATATTTGAAGTAGAAGGTATACAAGATTTAGTAGAAAAGATTTTAGTAGAGAAGAACTATTACGATATAGCGAAGACATACATAATTTATAGACAAAAGCGTAGTGAAGTGCGGGACAAGGCTTCTATGCTAATGCAAGTCTTTAATGATATTGTCTTTACCGATGCTAAGGATAGTGACATTAAAAGAGAAAATGCAAATGTTGATGGCAATACAGCGATGGGAACCATGCTGAAGATTGGATCGGAATCATCGAAGGAATTTGCGAGAATGTATCTTTTAAAACCAGAGCACTCCAAGGCTCATATTCAAGGGGATATCCACATTCATGATTTAGACTTTTTGCCTACTGGCACTCTTACTTGTTGCCAGATTGATATAGAGAAGCTTTTCAAGCAAGGATTTAGTACAGGCCATGGACATTTGCGCGAGCCGCAAGATATCTCTAGTTACGGGGCATTGGCTGCGATTGCAATCCAGTCGAACCAGAATGATCAACACGGCGGGCAATCGATTCCAAATTTCGACTATGGACTAGCTCCGGGAGTTCGTAAGACATTTGTTAGAGAGTACCGTGATGCTTTAGTAGAAAAGCTTTCTTGGGAGCTAGAACGCGATGAATTTCAAGAGATTTTAGTGGAAATCAAGGAGCTTTTACAAGATCAATTGGACAAGCTTACTATGGCATATGAAGTTAGCTACCAAAAGGAAGAGAACAAGCGACTTTCTGAACGCTATAGCTTAGAGCAAGCAGCAGTGGCGAAAATCCAGAAATTCGCATATAAAGCCGCTCATCGCAAAACAGAAAAGAAGACGTATCAAGCGATGGAAGCGTTCTTACACAACTTAAATACGATGCATTCTAGAGCAGGCGCTCAAGTTCCTTTCTCTAGTATTAACTATGGAACGGATACGACGCCAGAGGGACGTATGGTGATTCATCAGCTATTATTAGCAACAGAATCCGGCTTAGGTAACGGCGAAACTCCTATTTTCCCAATTCAAGTCTTTAAGGTCAAGGAAGGGGTTAACTATAACCCAGAAGATCCTAACTACGATTTATTGAAACTATCGTTCCGTGTATCAGCTAGAAGATTGTTCCCGAATTATGTGTTCTTAGATGCGCCATTTAATAAAAAGTACTACAAGGAAGGCCGTCCAGAGACGGAAGTCGTTACGATGGGCTGTCGAACTCGTGTCATTGGTTCAGTTCATCCAGAAAGCGATGGCATATCTTACGGAAGAGGGAACATTTCCTTTTCGACGATTAACCTACCGCGTCTAGGAATCCAGCATCAAGGGGATATTGCAGGATTCTTCCAAGCCCTTGATGAAAAAGTAGAGCTTGTGATTGCACAATTACATGAAAGATATTTATTGCAAGCGCGCAAGAAGGTGAAGAACTTCCCGTTCTTAATGGGGCAAGGCATTTGGTTTGGTGCCGATGTCTTAGGTCCAGAGGACGAGATTCGCGAAGTGTTAAAACACGGAACCCTTACTTGTGGATTTATCGGATTAGCTGAATGCTTGAAAGCATTAATTGGCGTTCACCATGGCGAGTCTGAGCAAGCGCAGCAATTAGGTATTACGATTATTGATCGCATGCGCAAGCAATTGGAGGATGCTTCAGAGAAATACCGCCTCAATTATACATTGATTGCAACACCAGCAGAAGGGTTGGCTGGGCGTTTTACACGCATCGATCGTAAGAAATTTGGTGCAATTGAAGGTGTGACTGATCGCGAGTATTACACCAATAGCTACCATGTACCTGTGTATCATGATATAGCTGCCTACGATAAGATTGTGATAGAAGCGCCGTATCACGGCTTATGTAATGCAGGGCACATCAGCTATATTGAATTGGATGGCGCTGTGAAGAATAACCTAGAAGCATTTGAGATGCTAGTACGTGCGATGAAGGAGAATAACATCGGTTATGGTTCAATTAACCATCCAATCGATCGTGACCCTTTATGCGGATATACAGGAATTATTGATGATACTTGTCCAGGCTGTGGTCGTGAAACAGTGAACGGTCCACAAGTGGAACGCATTCGTCGCATCACAGGCTACCTTGTAGGGACAATGGATAAGTGGAATGACGGTAAGATAGCAGAAGAGAGAGAACGTGTCAAACACGGAATCAGATATAATAATTAACAGACTAGCGACCTAGAGTAACTTCTAGGTCGTTTTGTTAATGTATGAAGTATTGCGAAATGACCCTCTGGAGATAATAAACAAAAAAAATCACTTGTGAAATATAATTCGGAGGTACATCATGGAGGTCCTTATCAGAAATGATTTTAACACGTTAAAAAGTTGTATCTTATGTTATCCATGCAATTTAGAACAAACGGGAAAAAACAAAGCGAATCAGCAGGTGAATAAGGAATTAGCAAGCGTACAATATAACAACCTAGTCAATCACATAGCGGAGCATGGTGTAAAGGTACACTTTGTACCTTTGAATGGAGGTCCATCGCAGGTATTCACAAGGGATATTGGCTTTATTATTGATGATATTTTATTTATATCAAAGATGACGAGTGCCATAAGAGAATCGGAAATCAATACTTTGAAGGAAGTTGCTGAAACATACGATTTGAAACCTCACATCATGGAGAATTATGTAGAGGGTGGAGATATTATTGTACATAATGATGGTGTTTTTATAGGACAAGGAAACCGTACAAATGAAAAGGCAGTAGAGGAAATCGACGCTGTTCTTAGAAAGCACAATAGGTCCACTAAACTCGTAAAAGTATCCTATGACGTTTCGAAAATCCACTTAGATTGTGTGTTTAATGTTCTCGATGAAGACACATGTATCATAACGAGTGGCGTGTATAACCCTGAAGAGGTTACGAAATATTTCAAAAAGGTTATCAAAGTAACAGATGAAGATGCAAAAGATTTAGCCACAAACATCGTACAGATTAGTAAGGATACGCATCTGTGTAGCAGTGAAAATTTTAGCAGAATTTTGCAATCTCACGGCTATCAAGTCACATATATAGATTTTAGCGAAATCATAAAGTGTAATGGCAGTTTAGGTTGCTGTGTCTTACCAATGCAGCGTGCGTAAACCAAGCGTGATGGAATGCAATACGCATAGATGGAACCAATTTGCATAATTACTCTAAATGGCATAGTTACTTCAATATGATAGAGACTCCTCTTACGGAAGCAGCACCTAGAGGAGTTTTCTTTATTTAACCTACGATTCTAAATATCGTTATAAAATATCGCATCTCACGATAGATAAAGATATAATAGATGCAGAGTGTTGTAAATGCTAGGAATGTAAGAATAATCGATAGATAAAGTAATAGGAAATGAGTGTTGAGTATGATTCGTTACGCTAATTTTATAAAAGAGTCCATCGTTGATGGAAAAGGGATTCGACTCGTAGCTTTCTTGCAAGGCTGTCTATTTGGCTGCGAAGGTTGCCATAATCCTAAATTGCAGGAGTTGTCGGGTGGAATCGAAGTTACAGATGAAGAATTCACACAGTTAATTCTCAAGCAAGTCAATCCGCTACATCGCGGCATAACCATATCTGGTGGAGAACCGACACTACAAGCGGAAGCGTTAGAGAAAGTGTTACGTATTGTGAAAGCTGCAAAGCCACAATTAGACATATGGGTCTTCAGTGGGAATACTTTTGAAAACGTTAAAGACTTACCGATGATGCAATATGTGGACGTCCTTGTGGATGGTCCATTTATTTTAGAGAAGAAGAGTTTAAGCCTAAATTTCCGCGGATCTACGAATCAACGGGTGATTGACATGCGACAATCGCTAACGGAGAATCGCGTAATAGAACTATTGCTTGATGAAACCTAAGTAAGGCTATCATAAATAAGTCTAATAGAGGAGGAATCCGAATGCCAAAAGTATCCGACGTATATATGGAAATCACAAAAGAGCCTACCACTGTCAACGAGAATGATTCGTTAGAAACAATTCGCAAAACATTATTGGAGAACCCTGTATCTCGTTGTGTCTATGTCTTAAATCATGAACAACGATTTATAGGGATCATTACGGTGAAAGAGATAATTACAACGATTGGATTCAGAAGTAGCTCACGTGGTAGCCAATCTTTATCGCTTAGAAATATGCTGCAATATCTATCAAAAGACATAAAGGCAAAGGACATAATGAGGCCGCCTATCGCTGTGAAAGTAGAAGATAGTTTTCAAGAAGCGATTCGCTTAATGATGCTTCATGGATATGAAGAAATTGCTGTAGTCGATGGGGAAAATCGACTAATCGGGGACTTGAATTCATATGAAATATTAAATTGTATTACCTTAGATAATTAGATGTTAGATGCCCTATAGCCTAAAATAATTGTTACATACATATAGTGAGAATAAAACCGACTAGGAAGATTAAGATGATTACTAAGAAAAATCTTCAATTGCTATTGTTTGTAACTATATTTTATATAAATGTGATAATTTATTTCTCTTTACTATATGTGCTGTTTGACCTTTTCAATCTTGGTTATATATATGATCACTATTCTACTATTGAACATCAAAGACAAAGCTTAGATATAGTAACTCGTTCTATGTACTTTAGTGCGATTACGTTATTCTCGACTGGTTACGGGGACGTGACACCTTTTGGTCTTACCAAAATGATTGCTATGATTCAGTCGATGTTTGGGTATATTCTCCAAGCAAGTTTTATTCTGCACTTTATTAAGATAAACTTTTTTCATTCTAGGAATAGCAGGGGATCGTTCTAGTATTCATTCTAGAACGTTCTTTATTACCGATTGGAGTGGTTTGATGCAACAACAATTAGCATCCATTGATTATTCGATTTTACTAAGTGCACTTCTATTAATTATTGGGGTATTAGCAACCAAATTCTCCACAAGGCTAGGAGTTCCTGCCCTAGTTTTATTTATAGTCGTAGGAATGCTGGTAGGAAGTGATGGACTAGGCTACATATACTTTGATAATGCGGAACTCGCACAATTCGTTGGGATATTGGCACTCGTCATCATTTTATTTGAAGGTGGGTTGCAGACCAATTGGGCAAATATCAGGCCAATAGTAAAACCTGCATTATCGCTTGCTACCCTGGGTGTTTTATTCACTACAGCAACTGTAGCGATTGCTGCAAAAGTCCTCTTGGATGTATCGTGGGTAGAAGGTCTTCTCTTTGGTGCAATCGTTGGGTCTACTGATGCTGCTGCTGTATTTTCGGTCTTAAAAGGGCAGAACATTCGGCCTAAGTTAGAGGCTACCCTTGAAGCGGAGTCTGGATCAAACGATCCGATGGCGATGTTTCTAACAATATCACTGATTGAAGTGCTTCTTATCTATCAACCATCTTACTGGATGTTAATTAGCTCTTTCTTCTGGCAAATGGGTATAGGATTGTTGTTAGGTATTCTGTTTGGAAAATTTAGTTCCTATGCCATTAACCGTATTAACTTAGATTCCAGTGGACTATATCCAGTGTTTGCCCTTGCATTTGCATTGTTAGCATACAGTGTAACAGCGCTAGTAGGAGCCAGTGGTCTCCTTGCGGTGTATGTCACGGCGTTGATTATAGGGAATAAGGATTTAACCTATCGTAATTCCATCTTTAGATTTAATGAAGGGTTTGCTTGGATTGCGCAAATTTTAATGTTTATTATCCTCGGCCTACTTGTGTTCCCGCGCCAATTATTCACGTGGGAAATCATCTTGAACGGGTTCATCCTTTCTTTTGTTTTGATATTTGTAGCAAGACCACTTGCTGTATTTGTGTCAACTATCCGTATGGGCTTCTGCTTTAAAGAAAAGGTGTTTATATCCTGGGCGGGATTGCGGGGAGCTGTTCCTATTGTTCTTGCGACTTTCCCAATGACTGTTGGTTTAGAGAATAGTCAATTATATTTCAATATTGTATTCTTCGTTGTATTAACTTCGACTCTCTTACAAGGATCAACGATAGCTTTCTTTGCAGAGAGACTAGGTTTAACAAGTGAGAAAAGAGTAGAATCCATGCACTCCTTAGAACTTGTATCGTTAGGAAACGCTAATGCAGAAATCATTGAATATGTTGTGGCTGAGGACTCTGTGATCATGGATAAACAATTAAGAGATATTTGTTTTCCTAAAGATGTTCTGATTAACGCAGTTATCCGTGCAGGAGACTTAATTACGCCGTCGGGAGAGACAAGGATACAAGAGGAAGATATATTGTACATTCTAGTGAATAAAAGTAGGAAAACTGAGCTGAAGACTTTCTTAAAGATGGAACAATTGTTGTAATGAAAGATTGGAGAGAACCATGGGGATTTTAGAAAAGTTACATACAGTGATCATGATTGCTGCTATTGCCATAGGGTTATTTTTAGGGCAGTTTGAGCAAATAGCAATGTATAGTGAGCATCTGATTGTACCGTTTTTATTATTAATTCTATATGGACTATTTCTGGACATCCCGATGGATGAAATGGGGACGGCTTTTCGCAACGTGCGTTTTACTGGGACAAGCCTAGTAATGAATTTTCTATGGACACCAGCGTTGGCATGGATTCTTGGTTCCATTTTCTTGTACGATTACCCCGCCCTATGGATTGGATTTATCATGCTGATGGTAACGCCATGCACAGACTGGTATCTCGTTTTTACGAAGATTGCCAAAGGAAATGTCACGCTATCAACGGCGATCTTACCAATCAATCTGATATTGCAAGTTATTCTATTGCCACTCTATTTATTGATTTTCACTGGAGTTATGAAAACAGTTAGTATGTCGTTTCTATTGGAAAGTATTATTATCGTCATTGTCGTACCATTTTTTCTAGCACTGCTTACACTTTACATTATGCAGAGATTAGATAAACAGAAATTTTTCAAAGATAATTATGTACCTTTTTTTGCAAAGGGACAAATACTATTTCTGAGTGTCGCCATACTTGCGATGTTTGCGTCGCAAGGTAAACTGTTAGTGGATCGCGTCGACATCTTGTGGCTGCTAATGATTCCAGCTTTGTTCTCGGTCGATGGATTAGCAGAGCTATGAAATTCACATACGAGGATTCTACGAGCCTGCATTTAACGACGCTAGCGAGAAATTCTCCATTTGCACTTGCAATTGCTGTAACGGCCTTTCCTGAAGAACCGCTCATCGCATTAGCGCTAGTCATCGGGCCATTAATTGAACTGCCTATTTTAGTCCTCGTATCGCAAATACTATTAAGAATTCGTGAACATGCGAAATCATGATTACGTGTCACTTATCACTTAACATGATGCTATTCGAAGAAATGATAAGATGATGGCGAAAACGTAGGGTAAGAACTGATAGTTGGTTATCAGAGTGAATGTACTTTGTGATATTTGTAAAGAATGATTCTATGGAATTACTAATTTCAGATAGGAGGACAAAAAAATGGACGTAAGGGTACAAGAACTTGCGAAAAAGTTAATTACATACTCAGTAGAATTAAAACCTGGCGAGAATTTATTAATCGAAGTTGTCGGGCAGAACATACCCTTAGTGCAAGAAGTGATTAAAGAAGCATATCGTGCTGGTGCAAACCCATTTGTCACGATTAAAGACCCGCAGATTAACCGACAATTGTTATTCGGTGCCAATGCCGAACAATTAGATGCCATTGGGGAATGGGAATTAGCGAGGATGAAGGCGATGGATGCTTATCTTGGCATCCGTGGTGGGAATAATGCTAACGAGATGGCAGATGTCCCTGGAGACAAAATGAAACTGTATATGGAGCATCTGATGCATAAGGTGCATGGGCAAGAACGAGTTCCGAATACGAAGTGGTGTGTGATGAGATATCCGAATGAATCGATGGCACAGTTGGCCAATATGAGTACGGAAGCCTTTGCCAATTTTTACTTTGACGTTTGCAATCTTGATTATGCGAAGATGTCAAAGGCTATGGATCCATTAGTAGAGTTAATGAACCGTACGGATCAATTAAGGATAACAGGTGTTGGTACAGAGCTTACATTCTCAATCAAGGACATTCCAGCGATTAAATGCGATGGGAAAATGAACATTCCAGACGGGGAAATATTCACAGCTCCTGTTCGTGATTCCGTCAATGGTTATATTTCATACAATGCACCTGCTGTGTATCAGGGTTATACCTACGAGAACATTCGCTTAGAATTTGAGAACGGCAAAATTGTGAAGGCTACTGCTAACAATACAGAGAAAATCAATGAGATTTTTGATACGGATGAAGGGGCACGATATGTTGGAGAGTTTGCGATTGGTGTAAATCCATATATTCACACTCCGATGAAGGATACGCTCTTTGATGAGAAGATTCGCGGTAGCTTCCACTTCACACCTGGCAAGTGTTACGATGAAGCAAGTAATGGCAATCAATCAGCCATCCATTGGGATTTAGTATGTATCCAAAACCCTGAATATGGTGGTGGAGAGATATATTTCGATGATGTGCTAATTCGCAAGGACGGATTATTCGTCATTGATGAACTCAAGGGGTTAAATCCTGAGGCTTTGCGTTAAAAATTTCTTGTTACAATATTCATTGTAGCTTCTAAAAACATTCCTCTTCTAAAAATATCTCCTTCGACATACATATGTATGAGGTCATGTTAAGGGAGGGGATTTTTCTTTTGAAACCTACGAATTATAATCAAGTCGCACTATTTGAACACCGTTTTTGGTTGCAAGTACTAGGGGATCATGCCCGCTTTATTTTTGACAATTTGTCGCCAGATGAGAAGGAAGAAATCCAAAAAGCTCATTACTTTATTTATGTTTTTGACCAATTACTGAACAAAGCTAGAACGAACTTATCAGAAGCAGCAATCATGGAGTTGAATCAAGAAGCTACGTTATATGCACAAGAAATTCGCTTATTTAAGTTGCATTTAATTCAACGTCAATTAGTAGGGAATATCGTCATTGGATTACCACCGACGTTTATCAATCACATGGTAACAGAGGTTGAAGAGTATCTGCGTGTTTTATGTTTCTTAATTGATCACAAGATTCCTGTGTTTCACCCCATTGATCTTCATCTTGCTTGGTTACTGGATGCAGCAGGGCATGCGGCCGCAGTCAGTGGCGATGTAGATATGGTGGAAAAGAAAGTAATCGAAAAAAGCGATGAGTTTACCGAACGTTTTGAAGAAATGTATATTAAGGCTGTTGAGATTGCAGATTATATGCGTACAGGGCTAACACAATTTCCAGCTTTAAATCGTTTTAATGTCCAGGTAGCAGATGAAATCACAATGTTTAAAGTGTTCCTTCGTGAATTAGAGAAGTTAGAGCTAAGTAAACAATTACTTGGCACAGTTACTGCTTTAATGCTTGATCATATGGCCCGCGAAGAGTGCTATTACTTAGTAAAGCTAGCACAGGTAACAGCGTTACAGCCACCGCCATGTGATCCAACGAAACCAAGGACGGAAATGAACCCATGTCAGGAAGTTCCTACACAACCAATAAAGTCTATGACAGTTGCGGAGGAACAGGATACCCCTGAAGCTCAATCAGATAGTGATGCCGAAGAACAATAGAGAAAAAACTAAGTCAATAGAAAACTAAGACGATTAGAAAAAAAGACGATTAGAACATTAAAAGAACCCGCGAGATGCGGGTTCTTTTGCAGTTTAATGCTTATCTTCAACTCGGGCTTCCCCAAATCGGAACATATTGACGATAAATAACAAAATTACCGCACCGACAATTGCCATGATTAATGAACCGATTAAACCGTAAGTTGTATAGCCGATTAAGTCAAGAACAAAGCCCCCGATAAAGGCACCGATAATACCTACAATGATATTTCCGCCAATGCCGAAACCTCTTCCGCGCATAATCTGACCTCCGGCCCAACCAGCAATTAAACCTATAATTAGAAACCAAATAAAGTTCATAAAGATTCACCTCCTTTGGGTTCTAATCTTATATTTTCTCTTTCGTGTGGTTAACATGCATAAAAACCATGCCAAGCTATTAACAGTAATGGTAATTTTAAGTCCATATTTATCAAAACAAGCCGTTAATAGGTGGTTTATAGAAAATATTTACACAATTTATGTTGACTTATATTTGCCTGCGAACAAATAATAGTATGGTGATAAAATAAAAAATTTTACAAGGAGGAAAGAAACATGCCAAAAGGAGCTACACATACAGCAACCATAAAAGTTGGTGATAAAGCCCCAGAATTTGAAATGAAAGCATGTGGTCCAAAAGATCGGATTAAACTTAGTGACTACATAGGCAACAAAAACGTTTTCTTAGTCTTCTACCCTCTGAATTGGACCCCGGTTTGAACCAATCAAATTCCTTCGTATGAGAAAGAGATTTCTCGTTTTGAAGGTTTAAATACCCAAGTATTGGGTATTAGTGTAGATAGTGTACCAAGTCATGAAGCGTGGCAGAAATCACTTGGAGGCATTTCCTTCCCGTTAGGATCTGATTTTTATCCACATGGAGCGATTGCCCAAAAGTATGGTGTGTTAAGGGAAGAAGGTATTTCTGAACGAGCGTTGTTTATCATTGATAAGGATGGAATCGTCCAATATATCGATGTTCATCCGATAGAGCAGCAACCGGATAATGAGGAAATATTTAAGGTATTGGAAAAACTACAATAATATTATAAAATAGAGATATTGAGCAATATAAAGTAAACGGGGCTTTTATTTTAATAAGAGCCCTTTTTATATGATTTGAGCTTATTGTTTTGAAGAATGCAAGTATTTTAATATGTTAACATTTTGTGAAATTCATAATATAAAGAAAACTTAGTTCAGAAGGAGATTTTAATCCATCTGAACTCTAGTTGCACTTACAAAGAAGACTTCCCAACTTATTGGGTTAGTCGCACTTGTGCTTGTAGCGTTCGAAGCTTGGCGGCACTTATCTTCCACTATAGAAGTGGGAGTATTAGAAACGCCGCTGAGGTAAAGAAGGTATCGTAGTAAAATAGAAGGTAGGCGGTAGAATGTTTACGAAATTCTTATTTCTTATGTCTGTCCTAATGATTATCTGGTCAATCATTGAAATCGTTTCGCCTAAGATTGTTTTTAAGCTGTATCAGAAGATTGGGTTCCTACAACTACCAGAACATAACGCTATGAAACTGATCCGAATTGATGGTGTTATTAGTTGGGTGATTTTTACACTGATTACCGGATACCTTTACAAGAAATTATAAACTTCACTTGGCTTATGATACGTGATTAGCACGTAAGAAGAATAACTAAAACATGAAAAGGGAGTGACAAGTATGATCCTATTATCAATCTTGATTTTGGGCTTTTTAGGTATGTGCTATACGTACTGGAATACGTTCCGACCGATTCTGCGTGAAGTTCAAGTTGATCTTTCAAGAGGGAAATACGACATTGATGGATTACGCGTCCTACATCTTTCTGACATGCATATGGAAAGGATATCTGTTACCCCAGAGAAAATGTTTGAACATATCGCTACCACAAAACCTGATATGATTGTCTTAACGGGTGATTATCTTGATCAAGCTGAGAACCTTCCGAAATGGAAACTGTATATGGAGCAATTAGCCAATCTGAAACCTAGATATGGAATGTTCGCAGTATTAGGAAATCATGATTATCGTATTCAAGATAAAGTACAAGAGCTTATTGAAATTATGGAGTCGTTCGACTGTAAAGTGCTTTTCAATGAGTCTGTCCAAATCCAACACAACCAACAAACGATTAACATCATCGGAATTGATGACTACCATACCCGTCGTAGCAATATTCAGCAATCGTTTAAAAATGTAAAAGAAGGCGCGACGATTGTAATTACCCATGATCCCAATATTATATTGCATATGGATAAGGAGTATAGAATCGATTATCTAATGGCAGGGCATTTACACGGTGGACAATTCAACATACCGTACGCATTCATGATATATCCCATGGGAGCATTGCCAAGGAACAAGATGTATAAAGGGCTATTGGATTACAAAGGAACGCGACTGTATATTAGCGAAGGCTTAGGGCAAAGCGCATTAAACGTAAGGTTTAATTCCCGTCCAGAAATCACATTGCACAAATTGTAAAATTAATTCTAAAACGTCACCTGAATGGTGGCGTTTTTTGTATGACAATTAAGACATTCAACTGCAACAGAGGAATAGGTATAAGTCGGTTTGCTATAGGCCTGAGAATAATTGTAAAATATTTAAAACATTTGTAAGGAATTGTATGTTTTGTAGTAATCAGTAAAAACTAAACGTAACACAAAATGATTAGAGGCGAATCTATGAATTATCATCAAGATGAACCACCAAATCAGCAATATGTGAACGCGGATGTCATTGTCATTGGAGCAGGTCTCGCAGGTTTGACTGCCGCTTATGATTTGCAAAAACAAGGGAAAAAAGTATTGGTTCTAGAAGCAGAAAATCGAGTCGGTGGTCGCATATTCACAGACCAAGTCGATGATTCTATATTTGAGGTAGGAGCTCAATTCGTTTCAGGGTTTTATATAGAGACTATGAAATTGATAAAGGAATTGGAAATTGATAGTTATCTTGAACAATTTCATAACGCGATGTTCATGGACATCAATGGAACATTTCAGATTGCCGATCAAGATTCACTTTGGCATCGAATGTTTCCTCCAGGATTAACGATAATTGATCGTTTAAGTTTATTAGCAATATTCAAAGATTTAATAAAATACCGCAAACAAATAAGCTTTCAACACATTGAGAAAAGTGCTGGAATCGATCAAATGACAGTTGAAGAATATGCATTAGAAAAGTTAAATGATAGGATTTTGTCAAAGACGATTGATCCAGTATTATCATCCATGTTCTTCATGTTACCATCAGAGCCTAGTATTACGCTGTATATGTCTTTAATCAAGAACAGCTTAAAGTTTAATCTGTTTACGTTAAAAGGCGGTATGCAACGACTTCCGGAGGCTCTGGCGAACCTCTGTGATGTGAAACTAGGATATAAGGCAACGCAAGTGTTAAAACGGCAGTGGGGCTGGACGGTTATAACGGATCGAATGCTGAGGCTAGATGGGATGAATGATAATAGAAGATCACATGAGGTCTGGAATGCTTCTCAAGTTGTAGTGGCGATTCCGAGTCACTATGCCGATGCGCTTTTTCCTAATGCTTTTGACTTGTCGATAGCACAATCAAATTTCTTAAAGAAACAATATTACTCGAAAACAACATGTGTAGCACATGGTTACAATTTCCGTTTCCGACCTGGCGCTTTTAGCTTTATTACACCATCGACTGAACACGTTGGCATTTCTTCCATATCCCTAGAACACGAAAAATGTGCAACACACATTCCAAAAGGATTAGGCGTTCATTGCGCGTATACCCATAAGAACTTCACTTCAAAGATCGCCCATTTACAACCAGTGGAAAAAAAGCGAACAATACTTCAAGAAGTAGAAAAAATCATACCGAAATACCGCCAGCATGTCACTTGGTCTAAGTTATATGATATGCCGATTGGTCTCCCTTGCCCGTATGTTGGGAAAGCACAAGAGGTAGTTGATTTTCAGAATGATCAAAGAAAGAATGCTAGAAGTGGATTGGTCTTTTGTGGTGATTATCTGAATTGGTCTTCCATTGAAGGGGCCATCGTAACGGGCCATACGGCAGCTAATATACTAAGTAAAGTAAATACTTAGTAGAGCAGATTATTAAGTAGAGTAGATTATTAAGTAGAGCAAATTGTTATGTACCAATTATTAAGAAAGTAAATCCTAGTTGAAGTTGGGCTAGGTTTTTTTTAATTTGGCAGCTTTTATAGTATAATTAAGATGTTACAATGAGTGTAGCGAATGTAAAAGAAGGATGAAACTTATGAAAAAAATTGTGCTAGTTTCTTTAAACGCAAAATACATACATACGAACCTCGCCATCCGATACTTAGAAACATACTATCGTGAGCATTATAATGAACAGTATCCAGTCGAGTTTGTACGCAAAGAATATACAATAAACCAACAGCTAGCGGATATCGTGGCTGATTTATATCTACAAAAAGCTGATGTGATTGGTTTTTCGTGCTATATTTGGAATGTGGATTCGATTCTTAAAGTGATCCGGAATTTTAAGAAAGTAGCCCCAAGGGTAAAAATCGTACTCGGTGGCCCTGAGGTGAGCTTCGATTCCAAGGAACGAATGCTTGCGTATCCTGAAATTGATTACATCATCTGTGGTGAAGGTGAGGATGCATTTGCAAAGCTAATGCTAACTTTAGATCTTCCATCCACAGAATTACAAGATACCCTTATAGGAATATCATACAGAGACCCAATTTCCCAGGAAATCATTGAGGCCAAGCAGCAGGTGAAAATCAAAGAACTGGCAAAAATCCCGTCACCTTACGGCGACAATTTTGACCCGTTAGATTTTCAGTATCGCATCATCTACTACGAGAGCTCTCGAGGATGCCCGTACTCTTGCCAATACTGTCTTTCGTCAACGGATCAAGGTGTGCGCTTCTTCCCAATCGAGCAAGTGAAAAGCGATTTGAAGAAGTTTATAGAGGCGAAGGTCAAGCAAGTAAAGTTCGTTGATAGAACCTTTAACTGTGCACCTAAATATGCGATGGATTTATTCCGCTGGATTATCGAGCATCAACAGGGATTCACCAACTTCCACTTTGAAATTTCTGCTGATTTATTAACGGATGAAATGCTTGAATTCTTAAAGGGCGCTCCGTTAGGATTGTTTCAGTTTGAAATTGGTGTCCAATCTACCCATGATCAGACATTAGACGCAATCCAGCGCAAGATGGATTTTCAAAAGTTAAAAGAGGCTGTCCTACGATTACAAGAAGGCGCCAATATCCATCAACACCTCGATTTGATTGTCGGATTACCGCACGAGGATTTCCAACGCTTCGCACAGTCCTTTGATGATGTATACAAGCTACAGCCAGACAAGTTACAAATGGGTTTTCTTAAGGTATTAAAGGGCTCCGGCATGAGAATGCGAGAGCAGGAATACGGTTTTATCTACATGGACGAGCCACCATATGAAATATTACAAACGAATGATTTAACCTATGATGATGTCATTCTTTTGAGGGATATTGAGCATATTCTCGATCACTATTATAATTCTCATCAATTTACACATACATTGGCGTACTTAATAGCACAGGAGAAGTCTCCGTTTGAATTCTATGAGCGCTTTGCTCAATATGCAAGCGCGCAGGGTTTTTTTGAAAAATCTCATAGTCAGGGTGCTATGTACGACTTTTTATTTGCTTTTGTCTCAGCAACTTCTGACTCAAACGATGCTAAGGTTTCAATTGTTAGAGATTTCATGAAGTTTGACTTTGTTCGATTAAGCCCACATGGTAAATTACCCGATGTCCTACATAATTATACAAGTGACGATTTGAAAAAGAAGAAACAGGTTTTGGTATCGGATCCAACTGTAATTGAACAATATTATCCGCAGTACGCGCAACTCAACATGAGGAATCTCAGTAAATATGTGCAAATTGAATCATTTCAGTATGACATCATGAATACGATGGAGCAAAGAACTACATATTATCTGTTTGTTTACCATGATGACCCCTTGAATTTTAAAAGGGCAGATTGGTATGATGTGACTGAACAGATAAAGCAGATATGAGTTCAGATAAAGAAAACTTAGTTCAGATAGAGTTTTTATGAGATAAATTCCTTATTGGAAAGGAGAATTCCTTTGACCGAAACCGTTGGGCATTGGGTGGACTATATAGATAAGCAGTTAATCGAGCAATTGAGTGAATGGCGCAGGATTCTGCATCAACAGCCAGAGCTATCGAATCAAGAGTGGGAAACAGCTAAACGAGTGAAGAAGTGGTTGTCCGAAATGGGGGTAGAAATTGTTGAATACCCAGATATACCAGGATTTGTTGGGATTGTTAGCGGTTTAATAGACGAGGAGATTGCGATTCGTGCGGATATGGATGCCTTGCCAATCCTTGATGAGAAGGTCTGTGGATATACTTCCAAGAATACGGGAGTCATGCATGCTTGTGGGCATGATGGGCACGTGGCGATTTTACTTGGGGTGGCAAAGGTTTTGTGTGATATCCAGCGGCAAGGGTTACTGCAGAAGACCGTACGCTTGATTTTTCAACACTCTGAAGAACAAGTACCTGGTGGTGCCCGTGCTATGATACAAGCAGGCGCTCTAGGCAAAGCGAAACGAATATTTGGCGCTCATCTATGGGCTTCCCTTGAGGTCGGAACAGTGGCAATGAAACCAGGTGTTATTATGGCAGCAGCTGATCGATTTATCATCCATATCCAAGGCAAAGGCGGCCACGGCTCTATGCCTCACCAAACCATTGATGCAATCTTAGTGGCAAGCCACATCATCCAAGGACTACAAACGATTGTCAGTAGAAATATAGACCCATTGGAATCCGCCGTGATATCCGTGGGAACGATGCAAGCGGGAACGAATTTTAATATTATTGCAGACAAAGCCAAAATCACTGGCACAGTGCGAACGTTTCAACCAGAAGTTCGTGAAATGATACAAGAACGCATGCACCTGATGATTCAATCCATTTGTCAGGCCCATGGCGCTACCTGTGAAATCAGTTATATGGAAGGGTATCCACCGGTCGTCAACGACTCGAAGCTGGCTACTGAAATTGAGCAGGAGTTCCATCAAGTGCTGCTATCAGAGCAGATAATTGCAATGAAACCAGTGATGGGTGGAGAGGATTTTTCATACTTTTTGAATGAGATTCCTGGGGTATATTTCTTCATCGGAGCAGGGAATCAGTCGACAGGGATTGTGTATCCGCAGCATCATCCTAAATTTGACATTGATGAACACAGCTTGACGATTGGTGTGAAAGCGTTTTTGGCAATTCTTCACCTAGAATGCAGAAAAATGGGCTAACCACGAGGGCCACTTCTTCATACATTATAATGTAAATCTATGAAGGGGTGAGTATCCTTGTCGAATAACATTTTTGAAGATGAGAAGTTCCAGCAGTTTGTAGGTAAGCATGGTGATCAATTAAAGAACTTAGCGAAAACAATTAGCCCAGAAACTCTAACAGATGAAAAGCAGTTAAAGGGCACGCTCAAGATGTTAGCGAAGATGGCGAATGTTAAAACAGATGACGATAAGTTAGATCAATTAGTAAAGACATTGAAGAAGCATAACTTTAATCCGAAGGATCCAAGTTCACTGAATAGTATATTAGATAGTGTAAAACAGAAGAAGAAGTAATTTCTAGGACACCTAAGCAGTAATTGCTATAGGTGTTCCTTTTTAACTATGTAGCTTTGCGTTAGTTTTGTTTTCAAAAGGGCGTGAAGAATGGTTGAATGTTTATTTCAGAAAAGTAACACCTCCCATACAATAGTAAGGTAGACAGGAGGTGATTGTGAATGAACTTTTTATCAGGAAACGTAGGGATCATTCTAGTATTGTTTATCTTATTAGTGATTATCTTTAACTACAACTCAGCGCCGTTATGTAATACCGTGCGTTACTAATTTTTGAACACCTCGATATACAAGGCAAGCTTCGGCTAGCCTTGTATATTTTTATTTTCCCCATTTTTCGCCAGAGACTTGGTAACGCTGTTGAGATAAATCAGACTGGAGTGCGGATGGGTTTTTTACTGTGAGTGAAACACTTAGAAACGGGCGCTATAAATAGGCGAGTGCTGATATCGAAATGGATGCAACGGCCATACAATAAACCGAGAACAAGAAAAAAGGAGGTTTAACATGCAAGCTTCAACGAACTTCTTCGCAGGTTTTGGCTTCCACCACATTATTATCTTCGGTTTCTTCTTCTTCTTTTTCTTCTTCGGTTTTGGTGGCTTTGGTGGCGGCGGTTTTATAATCTAAATGTTACGAATATAAGGAGGTGAGCAGAATGGCTTGGTTAAAATCTAATACTACTTTAGTATTAGTACTGTTCATTCTTTTAGTGATAATCGTTTCCTACAACCCAGTAGTTTAGTGAATCGATAAAGATACTCTATTGGGGAGGTGAATCCGAATGCAATGGTTAACAAATAACGCTACATTGATTTTAGTATTATTCATCTTGTTAGTAATCATCGTGTGCTACAGCAGCCCAGTAACTGGTTGCTAATGAATGGAATATCAGTTCTACAAAAGGCTAGCACGTGCTAGCCTTTTTCATTTTGTTGTTGACCTAGCTGACTACTAAGGTTGTTAAGCAAGTCAGACAATTCTTTGTTTTGCAGTAGATTGACTGCTTTCTCAACCTGCTCTGGATTCACCCTTGCAATCAGTTGCTTGAGACCATGTAATGGATTGCTTGGTTGAGGCTCATAAGGATGGAAGAGACGTCCTCTCTGATTTTGCGGGCGTGTCAAATCAGTCAGATTGATATTATACTTCTCAAGAACAGTTGCAAGCTGCGTAAGGAGTACTAGTGATTTCTCAATTGTGGCAAAGGTAGAGATTAAGTCCTTCGTAATGGAGTGTATATCTTTAATGGTCATTGCTTCGCTTGGCAAAGCAGGAGCGCTAATTTCTTGAACGGAAGCAGTTTTCTTAGTAGCAGTTTTCTTAGTCGACTGTTGTGTAGCTTTCTTCACTTTGACTCTCGTTTTTTTCATATCGATCACCTTCTCTTAATAGCATTTGGTTGCAATAACCATGAATTTCATAGACGATATAGCCTATGCACGTAGAGCCCAAGGTGTTCCAAGACTTGAAAGCCTTCTCTATGGCATAGGCAATTGCCAAGTTTTAAAAATAGGTGTAGAGAATAGGCAAATGTGCCTTACGGATTTTCGCTTAGTACATAAAATAAAACGAACAAAGAAATAAAGGAGGTTTTCTAATATGCATGCAAATACATCTTGTGGATGTCGTAGACCTTTTTCTTTTAGTTGGATTTGGTGGGTAATAATCATTGTGTTTTTCCTCTTTTTCTTCTTCTAGAAGAAGTTGTAAGAGATTCTAATAGCCTTGAAAGGAGTTGACGCGCATGCTACAAGGTAACATTTCTATTATCTTAGTTCTGTTTATCCTTATAGTGATTATCGCTTGCTAATTTCATGTGTTAATAGTGTTTATTCTATTAGTAATCGTAATTGGTTACTAAAATATGCTTAAGTAATAGGGGTAAGGACAGTCAAGGCTAGCGAAAGCTAGCCTTTCTCCTTACCGTATTTTCATTTGGATAGCTATAAGATTAACAAGTATTGTCCTCTCAAATCCAATGCTTTTACTGCCCAAATTCTAAAAGTATAGACCTTTACACAGGCGACATTTCTCCCACATCATATAATGCTAGTGTAAAGAATTGCTTTAGTTATTTTCTGACCCTTCATCAGATTGGAGACCAGAGGTTAGCAAATCGATCACAAACGGAGATTGTAAAATGCTGATAACTCGCTCTAATTGATTCATATCAATCTTTTTCACGAAATCTGCAGCCATTTTCACAATGCCAAGGCCACCTAGTGCACTACTACCACCAGCGGTTGACACGTTTGCTTGATAGTTATCTAGGATTGCTAATACTTTAATCATTAAATCTAGAGAACGGTCAACGGTACTGAGAGTACCCATAAAATCTTTCGTAACTTTATGGATGCTTTTAATATTCAATTCCTCAGTCAGAGGTAATGCCGTTGGTTCAGGTGCTAAATCTAGTTGTTGTCTTACTAGAAATGGAGAGAATCGATGTCTTGGTAATACCTCCGCACTAGTGTTCATTGTGGTAGGTAGATTACCGTCCACAGTAGTTTCAAGTCCTTGATACGGTCGAAACGGAAAATAGACTTGACGATTATTGGTTGTCATTGTTTCACCTTCTCTAAAAAAATGGAGTGATAATTATGAAAGTTCGATTTCATATACCGTTAGCTATTGCGGCATTTTTAGCTACTACTTATAAGCCCTATCAAAAACTATCAAAAAGAAATAGAAAGATTATCGTATTTAGAAATTGGCATATGGAACGTGAACTTCATAAGAGTCTTGACTATCTGAAACATAGAGGTGCACATCCAATTCATGCACTTCCAAGTATTCGAGCAGTTACATGCCAATTTTATGGGAACTGTAACAAGCGTGATCTATTAAGAGATCCTAACATATTGAGAGTTGATGATG
This sequence comes from Desulfuribacillus stibiiarsenatis, assembly GCF_001742305.1. Lineage (NCBI taxonomy): Bacteria > Bacillati > Bacillota > Desulfuribacillia > Desulfuribacillales > Desulfuribacillaceae > Desulfuribacillus > Desulfuribacillus stibiiarsenatis. Next base: position 285,445 of record NZ_MJAT01000001.1, read on the forward strand.
ACATAGAAGTCACAATCAAGCCCTTGCCATTTCTTTTCCCATACATGCATATGCCAATTACCAGTCGCACAATTGTCCCATGGGGAGTAGAAAAGGTTCATGCCCCAGAAGCATGGCAATACGCGACAGGGCGTGGTGTAAAAGTTGGAGTCATTGATACAGGAGTCGATTTATCGCATCCAATGCTGGTGGCGAATCTTCGTCAGGGTATCAACATTATAAATCCTGATATTTCCCCACAAGACGATAATGGTCATGGAACCCATGTTGCTGGAACAATTGCGGCGTCAGGTGGACCAGGAAGTTTAATAGGGGTTGCACCAGAAGCTGAGTTATATCCTGTAAAAGCATTTGATAAGCACGGCAAAGCGTTGCTTTCAGACATTGGTAAGGCTGTAGAATGGTGTGTCGAGAACGATATTCGGTTAATCAACATGAGTTTTGGAACTAGTAGTTCGAATCAGACGTTACAAGAAATTTACTTACAAGCATATGAAAGAGGAGCAGTTATGATTGCTGCGTCCGGTAACAACGGCCCTGACGGAGCGATGGGTTATCCTGGTCGATATCCATTTACGATTGCGGTCGGTGCGACGGATGAAGAAGATGAAATCGCTAGCTTTAGTAGTCGAGGGGTTCCGGTGAATATATGTGCTCCTGGGGTTGATATTCTGTCATGTTGGTTACACGGTGGCGTCAAGCGTCTCAAGGGAACATCGATGGCGACTCCACATGTAACGGGTACGGTGGCACTCATGCTCGAACGGTATCCACAGCTATACTTCGGTCAGATTCGACAAGTTCTATCCGCTACTACCACAAAACTTCCTGGTATTGCAAGGACTATGCAAGGTATGGGACTACTCAATACTGAAAAGGCAATCGAGATGCTTTTCTAAGGATTGATGATATAGCCTATGCAGATGATAAATATTTGGTGATTTTATTAAGGAGGTGATAATTATGTGCTCTGGAAAATCATTCTTTGGAGGATTATTCGGTAGAAGAAGTTGCAGTTGTCAACAACGATGCACTTGCCAAAAAACATGCACTTGCCAAAAACCATGCTCTTGCCAGCGTCCAGTGGCTAGACCTATAGTGAGTCCATTTACAGGACCTCTTGTAAGCCCAGTTAGAAACCCTATTACAAGTCCTATCACAAGCCCAGTATCAAGAATCCCTTCTGCTGCTCCGATCTCTCTACCATACCCTGTATTCACACCACAACCATATCCAGTAGAAGTTCGTAGACCAGTACTTTGTCCAGTACGTGTTCCTATTGTGCCAACACCAGTTTGCGTACCTGTCCGCGTACCACAACGGGTTGTAAGAACTGTTCCAATTCGAGTGCCAATCCCAACGCTTGTATCTCCGGTGCGTGGTGGTTGCGCTCCTAGAAGAGGATTCTTTGGATTCTAATCGAGGTTTTACTACTATTTATGAAAATTTCATATACATGCAAAGCTGCTTCATGATTCGTTGTGAAGTAGCTTTTTCCGCGTGTTCCTAGTAGAAGCAGGTAATTTCTATAACTTTGGAAAAAGGTTATAAAAAACAAAAGCGTAGGGTTGCATTTTCACGAGGAAGTTAATATAATAGTTATATAACAGTAGCGTATAATGCTTAATGTAGTAATACAAAATATAGATATATCTGTAACAACATTTCATAAACAAATGCAATAGGTACGAGTTAAAGCTATCGACGTAAATACGCCGCAACAACAGAATGTACACGTAGTACATACCATACTTTTAACAAAGGGGTTGTAATCATGGAGACTTGGAGTCCTTTTTATTACCAACATCACCATTTTGAATTAGAGGATCTTTTGAAGCAGCACCATGCGATTGTAGATGTGGGTGTGGTAGGAGTTCCTGATATTAGTCAAGGTGAATTAAGATTCGCTTATTTATGTTTGCAAAATGGTGTTATCTTTGATGAGAGTCTAAAGGTGGAGTTAAATCAATTTATTTCGGAGAAGTTTGCGAAAGATTGTGTGCCTAACCACTACTATATTGTAAAAGAGTTGCCGAAGACACGCAGTGGGAAACTGGCAAGACAACAATTAAAGACATGGGCGGTAGAAAATGTGCAACAAGCATAATTGCAAAAAGAAAAGCTAAGGCTGACGTGGTTTATAAAAACCTGAGTCAGCCTTTTAATTTAGGTACATTACGTTGATTGTTCCCAGATTACGATCATAGTCCCATGTATATTGTGTAGTACTAATATGCTTTAGAAGTTCCAAAGGAATCCACCATGTTCCGTTCAGTTCATGGGCAGGCAATGAGAACGTTAATTGCTGTTCGTAATAAATTTGCCCATTCGATTCATCAATTGTCAGCGGACTACCAATCCGCTTAAATAGGATATCTTCTAGAATTGAAAGTGGAATATAGACTTCCCAGTCGATATAGCGGACTTGTTCTGTTGACAAATGATGACCATTGAGCTTAATTGGTAAAGGGGTCGCCTGTAATTGAAAGGGTGTTTGCTGTAATGGTCCTGTTACCCACTGTTGGAAATATTGATGTTGCCCTTTCAATGTATCACGTAACGTGGAATTCAAATCCTCGATACCGATTGTTTGGCCTTTATAATTGTCAAATAAGGTCCGTAGAAAATAGTTATACTTAATCTCTCCTAGTTCCTCACGTAACGTCAGAAACATATCAGCGGAACGATAGTACCAAAAATCGAAAAACTCATTGCGATTGGCAAAATTCATTAATGTCCGATTCATCATTGCATTCGGTTTCTGGGCAATTAATTGCTGATTTTTGGTACGGAAATAGTTACGTAATTGTTGCGCTCTTCCGCTTCCGTAGCGAGTTTCTAGGTATAACACAACAGCATGTTCCACCAATCCCTCATCAATCCAACCTTCTGTGATTTCCTGATTTCCAACGGCGTTGTACCACCAGATGTGAGCGAACTCATGAGGCAACCAACGTTCAAGGATATTTTGCTGGTATAAATCTTTTGAGTATATCGCAATATTGGGATACTCAAGGGCAAAGTTCGTACCCCAGCTTGTCTCGGCAATTGAGATTGTCCGATAAGGAAGTTTGCCGAACACATCTTTGTATAATGGATAGCAATACTCAATAATATCTTGAACTTCTTCTAGCCGTTGGTTTCCATTTAATGCGATTTGGATTGTAACATCATCGTCGGTAGGGAATTCATAGATTGTATAATGCTTACTGCCAACCATCGCGAAGTTGCGTACCATCGATTCCTGCCAGTGGTATTTTTTGAGTTGCTCTTGAGTTCCTTCACTGACTAGAGAGCCAGTTGTTACCCATTGAATATCTGGCGCGCATAGGAGATACACATCATAATCGGCATATTGGAAGTAAAAAGGGTCGCCATAACCGACGGGTGTAGGACGGGCAATCCATTGCATGTTTTCATCTAATGTTCCCAAAATTGGATACCATGTAGTTAGTAGCCAGATATCGTCTTTCACGCCAAATCGAGTTCCCATTCGAGGAACCCTTGTGCGAAATGTGATTTCGACTTCAATGGTTTCTACTTTAGAAGGGAACAATCCTTGTTTCAAAGCCACAGTTAGCTTATTGTTGCGAAAATCAAAGGAAGTAGCGCTATTGTTCAAGGATACTTGTAATATATCCATGTTTTGCATATTCCCAGGGGAAAAATTATAGAAGGCCAGAGTTTCCGTCGTTGGCTTTTTTATTTTTAAAGTGACATGGCCGTTAATCTCAGCTTTCCGTTCATCAAGCTGTGCTTTTACAATGTAATGGGGACGCTCAAGTCCGTTCGTATTGTATTCCAAATCCAATTCACTTTCAATGATATCATCGGGTGTCGGTAGGGTCTGTTCGTGGCGCTTGAAAATGTTCTCGGAAATGTACGTAAACAGATTGATCTCGTATTTCGTATAAAGATGATATGTGGAAATGCTAGCAATGACAATTATACTCATGATGACTGTTGAAATTATAGTCCCCCGCAACATATCACTTCCTTTCCGAATCGGAATCCATTCTTCCTTTTAGCAATCCCTTCTATTATATCCATTACCAAAAGATAAAAAAAGAGCATAAAAATAACAAGTATCGTAGAAAATATCGATATATGAATTTTTTTACATGGAAAGGTGATAGTTATGGGTGGCGGAGTTTCTCAGCAAGATTTAACCAAGATATCTTTCGAAGAGGCAATTGAATTGAAGGAACAAATGATTAAGAAAACAGCAAAGGTCATGCAAATCCTTGATGACGATGAAATGAGTAAGCTACTTCAACCGTTTATCGTACAGGATGAACAGCACTTGAAAATGCTTAAAGATAAGATGGATAAGCTGAATTTAATGTAGCAGGAGGGCTTGTAATGAACAAAGTCAGTTGGTTGAAGGACGTCTTAGAAAACAAGGTGTACCGTCAAACCTTTTTTAATAATGTTATGGTTAAAATGACCAATCCAGAGGCAAGGCAGTTTTTCGCTCAAATGCGTGATGATGAAATGCGACAAATCATAATCTTACAGCAGAAGATTGACACGTATACAAAAGCGAAAAATCCAGTCAACATATCCCCATTTCGTTAGGAGCTAATCAATATGGCTATACATAGACCGCTGTCTTCTCTGGAAATAGAAAAAGGGAGGATTGGTTATCAACAGTTGTTTTTCCTTATCATTACATTTATCATTTCAACGGCAGATATTATTCCACCACAATTGTTAGCAGAGATTGCCCATGAGGATGCCTGGATTTCTGTCTTGATCGCCACGGCGATGGCTGCTGCTACGGCCTGGATTGCGGCGAAACTTCAGCTTAGAATTGGCCGCAGGAACATTGCTGATGCGGCAGACACGTTGTTTGGCCACATTTTAGGAAGAATGGTATCTTTTTATTATATATTTGTATTCATCCTGTTAGGAGGAGTCGCCTTACGGGAAATAAATGAAGTATTGTTGAATGTATTCTTAGACAGTACACCGATGACTGCCCTCGCCATTTCCATGATACTTCTTGTGGCTTATGGAGTTCATCATAAATTAGAGGTGTTTTGTCGCGTTAATGAAATCTTAACACCACTTGGGATTCTTACGTTAATACTTGTCATTCTTTTTAATGTTACAGAGATTCATTTTCAATACTTTCTACCAATTTTTTATGACGGTATCATGCCATCAATCTATGGGGCGATTATTCTGTATTGCTGGTTAAGTCAAGTAAGTTTCATTATATTAATGGCAGGACCGCATTTGCGTACGATTGATAGCAAGTTACCACAAGTAGGTATCAGTGCTGTATTAGTAGTAGGTGTCATGCTAATGTTAGGAGTTCTTGCAATTGCAATTTTTGGGGCAGAACGTACTGCACAATTTCAGTTCCCGGCACTCGAAATCGTACGTAATATTGATGTGTTTGATTTTATCCAGCGATTAGACGCGTTTATTCTAGGAATCTGGGTTGGTGGGATAGCGATAAAAATAATAGCAATTTACTATTTCGCTTGCATGACGATGAGCCAATGGTTCCGCATTCGCAATATAAACATGACAATTGCGCCAGTCGGATTGTTAACAGTTCTAATCTCAATCTTAGCATTTGCCGATATGCAGTCGTTCGTCCATTTTATTAGGTATTATAAGCCTACATTTACGATTATAGCGACGATAGGAATTCCGATATTGATGTTAATCGTCAGTTATTGGCGTAAAGTTAATGAGATGCCAATAAAATAACAATCAACTTGAGAATTAGTATAGAAAAATCGAAACAAGTCTGAACATAAAAAGCATCAAGTGGAGCAAAATATTACAGCTCACTTGATGCTTTATCTTTGCATTCTTTTATTCGACGATAGTCAAATCAAGAACTATTTTGGCTTCAGTGGGAAATGCTTTTGGATTGCATTGAGAATCGTAGCTGTATGACCCATGTAGTTAATATTCGTACCGTATACAAGCTTAGAGACGATAGGATTTCCGAGTAACGTGACAAGAATATCGTAGTGGGTATTGTTTAAGGTATCGATTCGCTCTCGAATCGCAATCGAGCTTTTTATTATATCGCCTAGTTCCTGGGCTACTTCGTCAAACGGCTGATTCGTAATGATTGACTTTGCCGCTAAATTTCCGCTGGCAATTGCTGAGAATTGTCCAAAACCAAGAAATGGGTCAAGAAATCCTCCGCAAGTTCCCACGAATATCACTTTCCCAACTTGTTTTGGATACACGTAATTTGCTGTGTGATCTTCTTCCCATTGATCTACTACATGGTAATTCAACTTTTCTAAATCGAGGAACAGATTCCAATAATATTCAAGCTCTTCTTTTGTCGTATTGGGAACAATTAGAATCAAAGAAGCACGTTCACGACTGAAGGGTGTAAGATACGCATACCCACTCTTCATGTAGTTGGTATTCGTCCACATGATAAGCTTATTGGGGTCGAAATTCCCTAGTACGACGCTTCCTCTTACCCACGTTTGCAATATAGGTTCAGCATTTCCCATTTGGTCCGTCGGCTGTTTATTGTTTCCCGTAGCAACCACTATGTAATCGAATTCATCCTGTAGCTCATCGAACTTCGCGTGAGTATTAAAAATGATTCTGCTCTTTACTTGTGAAGCCAATTGGTTTTCTAGAGTCCCTTGGTCCTGTCCGCGCTTAAAAAGCCAACCAAGGTTCCCGTGTACTGTGCGAGTCCGGTTGACGGTATTCATCTCTATTGATAATAAAGGTGCTAACGGAGCTAAGTGAAGCTTATAGTTTTTCCGAATATGCGTTAAAGGCTCTTTAATTGGACGGTATATCAGCTGTAGCAGTGCTCCGACGTGATGATACAACTCGCCAACTGTGTGACGTTCTTCAAAGATTGTGGGGTGTATACCATGTAATTCTAACGCATGGGCACAAGACAGTCCCGATACACCTGCCCCAATAATAGCAACCTTCATATAAATCCCCTCCATTTTGTTTGATTAAACATAATTTTTGCATTTTATGGGGATTTTATAAGCGATAACTTATGGAAATGCTAAAGTGACAACTTAGGAATATAGAAAGCACATCGATACTATTGAGAGGAGTACGCAATGTTATGTCATGGATTATTGTTTTTGTAGCTAGTTGGATCTTATTCTTTATCTTAAGAAGGCCAGACCCGACGTATAAGACTTACATTGCAGGAGTACTTGCGATTTTGATGCAATTAAGCATAGATATCAATGCTCATTATCTTGATTTATATTATATCCATAGTATCTATTTATCCTTTCATGGTTCACCACTTTGCTTTACTTTCGGTCCAGTGTTTGTCATGGGTGTCTTGTTTGTTCAATACCTACCTTTTTGTAAAACATGGCAAATATTACATATTGGAGTATTCGTTACATTATTCTTCGTATTTGAGCTTTTCGTACTTTGGTTAGGTGATTTAGAATATGTGCATTGGAACTACTATGCAAGTATGTATATAAATGTTATGGTTTTCCTTGCTTTAGCTTGGTATGGAACGTTATTTGTACAAGAGAAAAGGCAAGAAGAACGGTAAGCAAATGGACAAGTAAATCGACAAGCAAATCGACAAGCAAATCGGTAACATAAGTCTTAAATCTGGGGTGTTTAATGTTTCTTTATTTACTTGGATGCACACTGATATCCATCGCGTTAATTACTTGGTGTAAATATATAGTGAAGAGAGAGGTGGATTAAATGGCTTCCCTATGGTGGTTAATTTTTGCTGTGGTTGTCTGGGGGATTACGATTGCTCTGGTGAAATGGGAAAACTTCAAGCGCCACTGGATTGCTGGAATTATTGGTATGATCGCAGTGATTATCATTGATTCTCCATTGTCTAAAGGAGGCATCTATCTCTTTCATCAGCCGATGATTCAAGTATTCAATCTTCCTTTATTCTACATTATAGGACTGTATGCTGGTGGTGTATTTATAGTGCATTTCTATCCGTGGGGGAATCCAATCAAAGGGCTACTGTTTCTCATACTGGCTGATTTCATCTTTTTGTCTTTTGAAGTGTTTATGGATTATATCGGATTATTTGAACACGTACACTGGAAATTTCTGTATAGCTTTTTTATTAATATTACGGGTTTTCTACTGACTCTTTATTTTTATATTATTGTCCAGCATTTATTAGGAAATAAAAGCTACAGCATATAACATTTTCACAAACATTTTCAACGGATAAATGAATAGTAGGATGCTCACTCTAATAGGTGCGAAGACAAAAAATAAGCTTCGTAATCCAGTCGAAAGGTGGTTACGTATGTCTAACATGAGTCCTATGAAGCAGATGACACTATCTGAGAAAGATTTAATGTACATCAATGACGAATTAAATACTGAGTTATTGATGGTGAAAAGATATCATGAAGCGGCTCAACAAGTGACGGACCAAGAATTACAACATGCGTTCCGTCAAGCGTGTGACATGCACCAACGACATTATCAGACGATATTATCCCACCTACAAGGAATGAGCCAAGGACAAATGCAATAAGCAGGCACTAATGATAAGGGGGAATCGAATGTGCAAACCGCTTCTTTCACTGATCGTGATCTATTAAATGAAATGATTTTGCTTGAAAAACATGCATCAAGTCTGTATCATACAGCAACCATTGAAGCAAGTAGTGAAAAGCTGCATCAAGATTGTGGTAGTATTATGCAGGAAACACTGCAATGCCAACGAAAGTTATACAACTTGATGACGCAAAAAGGTTGGTATAATACGCAAAATACAGACCATCAACAGATTTCTCAATCGTATCAAAAGTTCTTAGGGGAAATGCAGAATCAGTTCCCATCTTCGCAGTGATAGCTTCTTGCGGACCTGTCGTGTACAGGTCCTTTTCAAGTAGTTTTCCGCAAGTGTGGGGTATCTCTTTAATTCGCTTGCAATTCCTTGAAAGTACAGCATATAACGAGGTATAATAAGTCGTTAGCTCATTCGTATCATACATAACATTAAGGGGGAAAAAGTATGCCTTTTGTGACGGTGGAAATGTTAGAAGGACGCACATTAGAACAGAAACGGGCTTTAGTTGAAAAGGTAACAGTAGCAGTTGAGGAAGCAATTGGAGTACCGAAAGAAAGAATTCATGTGTTTGTGAAAGATCTTAAAAAAGACGAATATGCTCACGCAGGAGTTTTAACAATTGATAAGTAATTCTGAACATTCAAATCGCCACAGCGGAAATTCTCGCTAGTGGCGATTCTCTTAGTGAGGCTTGTTTTGCGTCACGGCAACTATGGCATTTTAATGCGAGACGTAGCGCTTGTGTGCTTTGCCGAAGCTAGGCGCATGCCGAACTTATAAGAGCCGTGAAAGTAGATATTGTAGAATCCCCATCAGTCCTCCTAAAAGTACCCCGAAATACGTAATATACAATAACTCTCGATTGGCTACCTGTAGAATCATTGCCTCTAATTTCTTGGAAGGGAACGCAGCTACTTGCGATCGAACGACTTCGTGAATGTTAATAGAAGCTATTAATGTGTCAACATGCCTTTGGACGTACTCTAATCCGCTACTCAAGATTGCTTGAATGATTTGGTCGACATAAGGTTCCAAAGTCTTTTCATACTTTTGCAGCGGTGTATGTAAGAAGTTATTCACTAGTTTACGAACAATCATTTCTAAACTTTCATGGAGTTGCGCTGTGTGTAATGCTGTTTGAATTGTTTTATGAATCGTCTTAGTGAGGACACGCTCAAATTGAGCTGCTTGCTCTGGCCAACGGATGATGAGATCTAGTATTGTACTTTCTAATATGGAATCCCAATTTTTTTGTAAGGAGTCTTTCACGAGTTGCTTAACTGTATCGCTTTCAATAGCTTTTTGTAGCTTTTTGATAATGCTTTGTAATATTTGATCATCAGCAATCACAGAGAAAAATAGCTTTTTCATCAGAGGGTTTTTGATGTCAAAGGATTCTTCTAACATTTGTATCATAGCTATTTTGGTCTGGTTTTCGTTTAATTGCTTAGAAAAATACTCTAGTAGTAATTCTATTGTATGATCGACATTTTGCTCGATTGTATCTTGGAATACCTTTGGTATTATGGACGAAATCTGCTTCTGACCGAACTGTTTTATAAACAGTGAATGGGCTTCTTTAATGTTTGTCCTAGTATTTACATGAATCATTTGACGTACGATCGAATCTTTTAAGAGTATAATGATACGCTCTTTATCAAAGCCGAATGAGTCTATAAGAGTTTCTAGTGTGTAACCCTTCTTCATAGATTCTGACCAATACGCTTTTAATATATCATGTAATTTTTTTTGAAAATTCACTTTAGTAAATGCATGCGCAATTACACTTGGTGTTAGAATATAATCGGAAACTACGGAGGCTATTTTTATAGCTAATTGATCTTGTTTACTAGGAATTAAGCCAGGTGTAAAAGGAATTCTATTTTTGCCTATATATAAGGGTTGATGGGGCCTGAAAAGCATTTTTATTGCTAACATGTTTGTGCTTCCACCGATAAGTCCACCGATGAAAATAGCTAATATAAGATGAAGAAATTGTTGGTCCATAGATAATCTCCTTATATAAAGTTTAACGTTATTTGGTTAAGTATGGTTATCCTTTTATAATATAAGGGAAAAATGTTAGAAACACAAATAATTAAGTAGTTGAACAAAAACAATATTCATTATATTATTTATGAAAGAATACAAATGTTGTATTATAAGGATATGATGAGAGAGAATTGGAGGAAATATAAAGTGATGTCTATACCACAGCTTAAAGTTGCTCATATGATGCCAAAACTTCCGATTATTCAAGGAGGAATGGCGGTGCGTGTTTCCACTGCGAAACTTGCTGCTGCTGTTGCAAATAATGGCGGTATTGGAATTATCGCCGGCACTGGGTTTTCTATAGAACAGCTTAGAAAAGAAATCCGTAAGGCTAGAGAGTTAACGTCAGGCAAAGGTTATATTGGAGTGAATATTCTATTTGCTGCTCGTCAATTCGCGGAACTAGTACGTACTTCCATGGAAGAGAAGATTGATTTTATCATATCGGGGGCAGGATTTTCTCGAGATATATATGCTTGGAGTAGGGAGTTCCAAGTTCCTATCGTTTCGATTGTTTCATCAGCCAAGTTTGCAAAGCTTGCGGAAAGAATGGGTGCGGCAGCCATCGTAGTGGAAGGAAAAGAAGCAGGTGGCCATTTAGGGACAGACCGTTCTGTGAAGGACATCCTACCAGAAGTTGTGAAGGAAGTATCGATTCCTGTAATAGCAGCAGGTGGAATTATTGATGGCAATGATATTGCGGAAATGTTAAAAATGGGTGCCTCTGGTGTCCAGATGGGTACGCGCTTTGTCGCTAGTGAAGAGTGTGAAGCAGCGGATTCGTTTAAGGACTTATTCCTAAAGGCTGTTCCAGAAGAGGAAACAGTGTTAATTAATAGTCCAGTAGGGCTACCAGGGCGTGCTCTACGAAATGCGTTTACGGATAAAATCGCTGGTGATGTTGAAGTAGGGATTGAGAGCTGTCGTGCATGCCTGAAGCACTGTAGTCAACGTTTTTGCATCTTTGACGCGCTAGAGCGTGCGGTTGATGGCGATGCAGAGGGTGGTCTTGTGTTTTCAGGAGAATACGCGCATCGTATCAAGGAGATATTACCTGTCAAGAAGATTATGGAGCAATTACAGGCAGAGTTAGAAGTAGCCTTATCGAAAAGTGTACAAGTGTAATTACAATAACATATCTATTACTATAGAAAGTAATCAAATTATAGGTAATGTATTCTAAATAAATGAACCTAAAAAGAGAACCTAGCGGTTCTCTTTTTTAGTCTTAAATATTAACGATTGTTGTCAAGCATTTTTACTAAAGCATTAGCGATCGCTTGTTGTTCTTGCTCGTTACTGTTAACCCACATTTCCTTTAATAACTGTTCTTCGCGGTTTTGTGGTTCAACGCTTTCAGCTAAGAAATCACCAACTTTAGTTGCAGCAAGGGCAATGCTATCTTGAGACATACCCATTGACTCTGCTTGGCTAATTCTTTTTGCTAAATAGCCTTTCCATTCATCAAAGTTATCTAAAACTGACATGTTGGAACCTCCTTTTGTTGATTTGCAATTGTTAGTGCAGTAATATTGTTCGTAAAATTTCTGTTCTTTATGCAAAATTAGTGAAAAGGTCTTACACACAAATTCTAGCTTTAATTTAAATATTATGTTAAAATCAGACTAAAATATAAACAACTCTTCAAAGGAGGGTGAGATAATGATTTCTGCACAAGAAATTATTCGTGAATTGCATAGCTGTAATGTAAGGGTAACTCCACAACGATTGAAAATTCTTTCCTACTTAAAAGGAACGGATACTCATCCAACGGCTGAGGAGATTTATCAAAATGTGAGTGAAAACTGCTATGGACTTAGCTTAGCAACAGTATATAACACATTAAATCTTCTTAAAGAGCATAACTTAGTACTTGAGCTAAAGTATGGCGATTTAGCGAGCCGTTTCGATGGTAATGTGATGGAACACTACCATGTATACTGCAAAAAATGCGGTAAAGTATCAGACTTTATGGGATCGCCTGTAAATGAAGTGAAATTAGAGGCGGAAGAAGCGACAGGATTTGCGATTGAATCTGTACGTTTAGATTTGTATGGATATTGCGGAAGATGCCAAACTAAGCATGATGCGTAAAAAACTGCGAAAGCAGTTTTTTTACTATCAAGAAATATGTTTTTTAATGTAGATAGTCTAGCTTTGCATTAGCAACACATCAGCAGTAAACTGCTGTGTTTATGCGTCAGTGCAACTAAGGCATTCTAAAAGCGAGACTTATGCACCTGTGTGCATCGCAATAGCTTGGCGAATGCTAAGTTTTCTTTATCTTTAGAAAAAAAGTTGACAAGATTAGTAGACAATCATATACTAAAGGTGAGTAATTTAGTATGAATTATCTTTTCATAGGCTTTTTATATGCATATACCTTACTAGTTTAGTCAACATTATAGATAAAGAAAACTTAGTTTAGATGGAGTTTTTACTCCACCTGAACTCTAGTTGCACTTATTTTGAAGCTTAGCGGCACTTATCTCCTACTTATAGAAGTGGGAGTATTAGTAATCGCCGCTGAGATAAATTGTTTTACCCGAGGGGGTTTGCGGATTGAAATTAACTTCACGTGGACATTATGGTTTGATGGCATTAGCCCATCTTGCGATGAAGGCTGATACTGGACCTGTGCCTTTACGAGTGATAGCTACAACTGAAAAGATTCCAGAGCAATATTTAGAGCAGTTATTCGTGGATTTACGAAAAGCGAACATTATTTCAAGTATTCGCGGCGCCAAAGGTGGCTATCAGTTATCACGGGACCCAGCAGAAATTTATGTCGGCGAAGCAGTTAGAGTCCTAGAAGGTCCGATTGCTCCTGTTGACTGTCTGAAAGAACATGATGGAGATTGTTGCGACAAAACAACCCATTGTGCGACAAAAATGGTATGGGAGCGGTTACGCGATTCAATGACGGATGTCCTAGATGACATGACGTTAGCAGATATAGTCAATCAAGAATTACAGTTTGGTGATAAAAAGGGGAGTATATAGATGAGAAAAATATACTTAGATCATGGGGCAACGACTCCTATGCGTAATGAAGTAATCGATGCGATGGTAACCATTTATCGAGAGGAATTTGGAAACCCATCAAGCATTCATCAATTCGGTAGAAGTGCGAAGAAGCAATTAGAGGACGCACGTGCTAAGGTTGCAAAAGCAATAGGAGCTGATGCAAAAGAGATTATCTTCACTGGAAGCGGAACAGAAGCAGATAACATAGCGATTCTTGGAACTGCTCGTATGAAGGCGAAGCAGGGAAAAGGAAAGCATATTATAACGACTACAATTGAACATCATGCAGTATTAGATACTTGTAAATTGCTTGAAAAAGAAGGCTTCGAAGTTACGTATCTGCCTGTCGACGAACACGGAATACTAGCTGTACAATCTGTACAGGACGCATTGCGTGACGACACGATTCTTGTTACGATTATGCATGCGAATAATGAGATTGGCTCCGTTCAGCCAATTGCGGAGATTGGCCAGTTATTGAAGAACCATCCTGCCGTGTTCCATACCGATGCCGTTCAAACGGTAGGTAAGCTTGCTGTAGATGTCAATGAGCTAGCGGTGGACCTTCTGGCGATTTCAGCCCATAAGATTTATGGCCCTAAGGGTGTAGGTGCTTTATATGTTCGTAAAGGGATCCGCGTAGAGCCTTTAATGATAGGCGGAGGACAAGAACGTAAAATTCGTCCAAGTACCGAGAACCTAGCAGGTATCGTAGGATTAGCAGTTGCTATCGACTTAGCAGTGAGCGAGCTGGCTACGGAATCAAAGCGACTAGAAGGATTGCGAGATAAACTGATTCATGAGTTATTGACAAAGGTTCCTGAAACAAAGCTTAATGGCCATCCGGTACATCGCTTGCCACACAACGCAAATATAAGCTTCGAATATATTGAGGGTGAGTCTTTAATCCTTAGTATGGATATGAAGGGCAT